>JBEKLF010000045.1:0-70703 GCA_050010335.1 Terriglobia bacterium | reverse complement strand
CGCGTGACCGCCGGCACGGTGGCCCTCCTTGCCGCTCGGGTGGGCGCGGTGCGGCTGATTGATAATCTGATTCTTGGCCCGCCCGGAACAAACCCGGAACTTCTCCTGCAACTGGCCTTTGCCGCGCGGCCGGTCGTCGACCCCGGCGCGCGCATTCCCGGACTGGAGATCGAGGCGCTTTGCCGGCGAATCGCCACCTGCCGCGATTGCGCCGCCATGTCTTCGGTGATGATTCCTCCCCGTGAATTCCTGGCCAAATACTTGAAGCGCGATTACCCTGACCTGAACTGCGTGCGGGTGGTCGTGATCGGGCGCGACGCGCCCATGGTTCCCGAGCATTATTTCTACAAACATCCCGAGCGTCCCGACCGCTTCACCACGGCCCTATTCGCCTTGTTGGGGGTGGAAAACTATGAGAACTTCAAGCAGGCCTTCGTGCTGACCGATGCCTTGCGCTGCCACGTTCAATCCGCTCACGTCCCGGAGAAGGCCCTTACCTTTTGCGCGCGGCATTTGCGCGAGGAATTGAAACAGTTCCCCAACCTGCATACGGTGGTGGTCTTAGGGAAGGATGCCTACCAACAGTTCCAGAGAGAAGTTCTGGAACGTCAGGGGGTTGAGATCAAACCCTATGAGGGTATGCTGAATGCGGAGGGATGGGCCGAGGAGCAGGTCCCCTTCCCTTCCCTCATAACCGGAACCCTTCACGTAATCTACGGCTACCATCCGACCAGGAACCAAAAGCAGAGCCCATCACTCGCTTCAGCGCTTCCGCCGCTTTCCCAACACCCGTGATTTCTTACCCCCTCCGCTGTCCTCCCGCGGACCTTTTCTGGCCTGAACGTGTAATGCAATCGACGGTGAACTCATGATAGAATAAGAGCTGGATCAGATGCACAATCAGAGGCCTTAATACCGTTCACTGCCAATGGAAGAGTCTCCATCGAAGATTGACATTGTCATTGCAGACGACCAAGCCATATTCCGGGAGGGCTTGCGGAAACTGCTGGAAGCCGAACCGTGGCTACGAATCGTCGGAGAAGCTGCAGATGCCAAAGAGACCGTAAGGCTCGTTCGCCAACACAACCCACAGATTCTCCTCCTGGACCTCGCATTGTCCAAGGCAAGGGGCATCGAGGCCCTTCGAGAGCTGAGCAAACTGGGCCTCCCGACACGGACCATCATACTTACAGAGGCCATCGAGAGCGATCAGGCCGTCGAGGTGCTCCGGTTGGGGGCTCGTGGCATCATTATGAAGCACTCGGCAGTAGAGCTTCTTCTTAAGAGTATTCGTTGTGTGAATGATGGAGAGTTTTGGCTCGGCCATGAACGTCTTTTGGACCTTATCCAGGCAGTGCGCCGGATGACGCCTTACCCCAGCGATTCAGGGGACAAGCGAGACTTCGGTCTTACTTCCCGTGAGATGCAGGTCATCAAGCTCATCAGCTCTGGCTATACGAACAAGGATCTCGCGAAGGAGCTAAGTATCAGTGAAAACACCGCCAAACATCACATCACCAACATCTTTGACAAACTGGGAGTCTCTAACCGCATGGAACTTGTCCTTTTCGCTCTTGAGCATCGTTTGATCTCTGAAGATTAGTCCCGTCCGCGCCCCATTTCCTCAGGTTCTACCTGATGTAATACATTTCATGCAAGTAGCACTGTCGGGTGCCAGCTAGGGGGGCACTAAAGTGCCATTACGATGGGACCATCGGGCCATTGAACAGCTCCAAAGATCAGGTATTCTTAATACGTTTTAAGAATTAAGTTCAGGAACGACGAACCCAACGTTTAGCGATCTTTAGTACGGCCGCAAGGTATTAACTGAGTTTGACACTGCCCATTTTGGACGCGGCAGGGGGTGTTGGCTTGCAGGGGGGGTATCCCCTGCATAGGATGGGGATGTGTGGCACCTACCCATCCCAGGTACGGGAAGCAAGATTTTTGGCACACAGTCGTGGCCCGGGTGCAGGGCGGCCGCCAGCCGAGGATGGCGGCCGGTTTAGGACGAACCGGGTCCGCGCGGCTCTTCCAGTTTCCTCCTCGGAAGGCAGAACAAAGGCTTACAGGAAACGCCGACCTGTAAGTCACAGGGCGGAGCTGTAGAGTTCGTTGCGCCGTGTTGATGTGGCTTCTGCATTTGACTGCCATTAGAGAATTGCTTTCCGTCCGGCGGATTTTTCCTGAATCGTGTGGCACCCCATCTCAGCCGTCTAGGAAAACGCAGACCCCAAATTTGAATCTAATCCTTCGGCGGACGAGGCGGGTAAGCAGTTTGCTGTGGGGATGCCAAGAGTATCCCCAAGCGACTTTTGTTTGGTACTTGGCCTTATGACCTCGAAAAGCTCACTACAAGACGGCGACCGGCCACGGCGCTATACGCTCCATCTTCCCGTTTATTTTCGCGAACTGAACAGCCCGAAATGGCTGAAGGGAAGGACGGAGAATATCAGCTATACGGGGATCCTGCTCCTCTCCTCTTCTCCCCTAGCTCAAGAAACCCAGCTCGATCTGAGGCTACAGGTGTCAATGGGTACCAAGGGCAAGGGCCCCACCGAGATTCACTGTAAGTGCAAGGTGGTACGTCTGGAGCAAAGGGTTGTTAAGGAAAATCCGATTGCTCTTGCCGTCAAGATAAGGGACTATCGAATCGTCGGGGCACACTAAGTCACCTAACGTAAACTAAGGCAGGGGTTGAATGATGTTGACGAACGGAGGAATCGCCAGTTTTGCCGGAAGCTCTTGCGTGTCTTGGTGGCACGCCCTTTACACTCGCCATCAGCACGAGAAAGTGGTTGCCCAAGCCCTTTCGGGCAAAGGATTCGACGTCTTTCTTCCGCAATATCGAACCCTCCACCGGTGGAAGGACCGTCAGAAGGAAGTAGTGCTTCCGCTTTTCCCAAATTACGTTTTCATCTGTGGCGGCCTTGATCGAATGTTGAACATTGTTACGACGCCCGGCGTCCACTCTCTCGTCACCTGGGGCGCGCGGCCCGCGGAAATTCCTCCAGAGGAAATCGAGGCGGTACGTCGGCTGGTCAATAGCCCCTTGCAGGTCGAACCACACCCCTTTCTCAAATGTGGCGACCTCGTCCGGATCAAATCCGGTCCACTGGAAGGAATTGAGGGAATCCTCGTCCGTAAAACGCGTGGGGTTCGATTGGTCCTCTCAGTGGAAATGCTGTCCCAGTCCGCCGCCGTCGAAGTGGACGTCAAGATTGTTGAGCGTGTGTCCGCTGACGAAAAAAATCGCAGGGACATGCAAAGGATTGTCCCGGGAGTTTCCTATCCGGCGGCGCATCGTCCTGGTGTCCTGGCACCGTGTAGCTTGCAATCGGAAGGGGAGAAAGCGAATAGATACCATGTGGACTATTAGCCCCAGTTGTTGGTTTGTCAGATTTGTCCTGTCGGCATGCCTTGTGTTCGCCGTCACCAATGCATTGGGATCTGATGCGGCGAAATCGGTGGCAATCCCGGTGGTCGCGAAGGCCAGCCGCGGTGGACAAGGCGGAACGGCAGCCAATCAACCCACGGCACCGAGTGCCAAACGCGCTAGCGATGACTACGTCATCGGACCCTCCGACGTCCTGGCAATTAATGTCTGGAAGGATCCCGAGCTCACTCGGAGTGTCCCGGTGCGTCCTGATGGCAAGATTACCCTTCCCCTAATCGGTGAAATGCAGGTGAGCGGGTCGACGGCTCTCGACGTGCAACGCATGATCACCCAGAGGCTTAAAGAATACATCGCCAAGCCGGAAGTAAGCGTAATCGTCCAGGAGATGAAGAGCCGGACGTACATCATTGTCGGGAAAATCACCAAGCCGGGATCGTATGATCTGGCGAAACCCACGACCGTCCTGGAAGCCATCGCCATCGCCGGCGGTTTTCTGGATTTCGCCAAGGTCAACAAGGTTTACATCCTGAGGCGCAGGGATGATGGTACCCAAATCAGGCTTCCGTTCGACTATAAGAAGGTGATTAACGAACGCGCCCCTGACGAAAACGTTGATCTCAAGAGTGGCGACACGATAGTTGTTCCTTAAGAGGAAAGCTGCGCACGAGGAGGTAAGGTTCATTGCCAGAACAAGAAGTAAGCCTTGAACAAAGTTTAAACAAGCTTCTCCAGGTTGCCATTAAACGGCGCTGGTGGATACTGATACCCGCTTCGGTTATTGCTCTGGGAGCCTGTACGATCTCGCTGATGCTCCCCAACCGCTACGAGTCAACCGCTACGGTCCTTGTGCAACGCCAGCAGGTGCCTGAACATCTTGTTTCTTCCAACACGACCGTCGATGTCAGGGAAGCGCTTTTGACCATGACCGACGCGATTATTTCCCAAACTCAACTACTCCGGATTATCGACGAATTTTCTCTATATCCAGAGGAGAAGAAGCATCTGGCCCCTGAGCAACTCGTCGAACTGATGCGGCGCAATATAAGGATCGAACCCGTAAAAAAACTCGGGGAGCCCGATGACCTAAACACCTTCACGATTTCCTTTGCCGCCGCCGACCCCCGCAAGGCGCAAGAGGTAGCCACCAAGCTGACCAACCTCTTCATCGAAGAAAGCGATAGGTCACGTGAGAAACAATCAGAAGGAACGACTAACTTTCTCTCCGGCGAGCTTCAGGCTGCTGCCGTGGACCTAAAGCAACAGGAGAGCCGGGTACGGGAATTTAAGATGCAGAACCTCGGTGAACTTCCCGAGCAGCAGGGAGGAAATCTGGCCATCCTCGCCGGATTGCACACGGAACTTCAAAGCGATTTGGCCACTCTGGCCCGGGCGCGGGAGCAGCAGGTTTATTTGCAATCCTTGCTTTCCCAATACGAAAGCATGACCCCTAGCGAGGTTGCGGCCCCCGGTTCAGGAGGTCCCAGTCCCCAGGAAACGATCAAGGCGGAGTTGACCCGGCTGCGAAATGAAAGATCCGATCTCCTGGCGCGGTATACACCAGAGTATCCTGACGTGGTGAAAGTCAACGAACAAATAAGGGAGACGGAAGCCCTGCTGGCAGCATCGACGCCTGTCCAGAAGTCACCGAAGGAAGGAACCGCGCCGGAAAATTCCAAGCGGGCCGGAACCGGTGAGACTAATGCCGCCACCGCGCAAGTCAGAAGTCAACTGGAAGCCAACCGTTTGGAAATTCAGAATGCTTCAGAGGACGCGAAGCAGTTGCAAGCCCGAATTGCCGACTACCAAGGCCGCCTTAACCTGACCCCTGTACGTGAGGAACAACTCTCGGGCTTGCTTCGCGACTATGACCAGTCCAAGAAACACTATGACGACTTGATGAACAAAAAGACACAATCTGAATTGGCAACCAGCCTGGAAATACGCCAACAGGGTCAACGATTCAACATTATTGACCCGCCGAGCCTGCCCAGAAAACCCTCCAATCCCGAACAGGTGAAAATCAGCCTCGCCGGATTATTGCTCGGGATCGCCGTTGGAGCTGTCCTGGCTCTCTTGGTTGACACCAGAGACCACTCGCTCCGCGACGAACAGGATTTGCGGTCGATTTTTTCCTTTCCCTTGCTGCTGGGAGTACCGATGCTGCTGAGTAAGGTTGATGAACGGAGGCGGTCGCAGATGGCGGTGCTCGAATGGTTGCTGGGGACTGCCTTGTGTTTGCTTATTTGCGCAACTGAATTCTATGTCTATCGCCGTGGTTAGAATTGTGCGCAGCGCCCCTTCCTGCGCTCTAACGATGGGAACACTGATCGGAGATGATGACTGATATGGCCGACCGCACGCTGAAACAAGAGAAAAATAGCATCACGTCTGCCCCCGCAGCAGAGTTATCCCAGGCATGGGAGCGATCTGATATGTATTTGCCCGTCGCAACTGAAGTCAGCCCTGTTCCGGACGAGAGCCGGGTAGTTGTGCATAACGATCCGAGGAGTGCTGGCGCGGATCGGTTCCGATGGGTAGCGATACGCCTCAAGAACCTTCAGACCGCGAGGGGATTGAAAACCCTACTCATTACGAGTCCCCTGCCGGGGGACGGAAAGTCCACGGTTTCTTTGAATCTGGCCACGGTCTTGTCCGAAAACGGAAAGCACTCGGTGCTCCTGGTGGAAGCCGACACGTATCGACCCTCCCTCGTTACTAAGCTGGGGCTCAGGCCGTGGCCTGGGCTGTATGGGTGCTATAGGCGTAAGAGTGAACCGAGGCTGGCAATCCGGCGAATCGACCCGCTGGGCTTCTATTTGTTGCCAGCAGGAGAGCCCGAGGGGGACGGCAACCTTCTTCTCCAGTCGAACTTTGTCCCGCAATTGATCAAAGATTTTGCTTCGAGTCCCTTCGATTGGATCCTGATCGATTCACCGCCCTCGACCCCTATTGCCGAAATCCTTGCCCTGAAGGCCCAAGCCGATGCCACTTTGTTAGTTGCACGCGCTGGACATACCCCCCGCGAGGCGATTGAGGAGACGGCCCGGAACCTAGGACGTGATCACATCATCGGGATCATTCTCAACGGCGTGGCAGGACTCAATCGTGTTTACTCGAAATACTACGGATACGTGAAACCCGAAGCCCCGGTAAAGGAGCATACCTCTAAGGGCACTCAGGGCTTGGGGCTGAACAAACTTGGAACGTAAGCTCGCAGTTCTAACGTCCATACTCTGGTGGGTAATGACCGTTGCATGGGCTGCCCTGATTTTTTTCTTATCAACCCGTACCTTCACCCCCGATTTTTCGAGAGGGTTGTTAGGGTGGATGCTGCAGTTACTCCACCTCCGGGTTTCGTCCGGGACATTTAATCTCTTTCACGCTTTGCTCCGAAAATCAGCGCATCTGACTGAGTATGCTATATTCGCCCTTCTTCTTTACGGCTTTCCCCACGATAAGCGGCCCGGGCTTTGGCAACCACGGCGTGCGGCGTTTTGCATAGCGATAGCCGCTGCTTATTCCCTGACGGACGAGTTTCACCAGTTGTTTGTTCCTGGAAGGCACGCTTCTCTCGGCGACTGCGGGTTAGACACCATCGGTGCCACGCTGGCCATGCTGGTGCCTTACACTCGGAAAAAGATCTCCCTCTTAAAATCGACAACGTATTCGCCGCATGTCAGGACCCTGTAGCGGCCGGATCAAAACCTTGCGACGTGTTCCAAAACTGAGGCCACTTGATTTGATATGTTGAAAAAAACCCTCGAGTCAAAACATGTGTGTGAATTCCGGAAGCAGCGGGGCCGCTTCCGGGGAAATGCCGGGCGGGACCTAATATTCTCGGTGGCTCTATTTGCTCTATTTCCCATCAGTCTAGCAGCGCAAGCAGTACCCACAACCATCCCGGGCTCGACCACCAGCACGACCCAAGGATTTGTTTATGGAACCGGGGTTCAACCCCCACTTCAATTCGCCGGCCAGACGGAGCAACAGAACCTGGTTGGGCTCAGCTTCGGGGCCGCTGGTTTATACGACGATAACGTTCTGGCAAGAAACTCCGACCGCGTTGGCGACGAAGCGCTTTCTTTGAACTCACATCTCAATGTTTTGAGGCAAACGGAGCACCTAGCGGTCAGTTTCGATTACACTCCCTTTTTCCTATTGTACCGGCAACTCAGCAACTATGATCAGCTTAACCAAGCGGCGAATGTGGGACTGACGTATCAACTCGCCCCACGATTCATTTTGGGACTGCAGGATACCTTCGGTTATCAATACGGCGCGTATCCAGCGCTGGGTGGAGACCAGATATTGTCCGGGCCTCTCTCGCCGACTGCTCTAAATCAGTTTATTTTCCCGTACTCGATCCGAACCCTGACAAACACGGCAGGGCTGGATCTGACTTTTATGAAAAGCCGGCGCACCTCCTTTACCTTTTTCGGTGGCTACAACCAACGCAGATTCGGGAATCAAGCGGGAGAAAGTGAGCCGCTATATAACGGGATTGGATTCAGCGGAGGCTTGGCATATGACTTCCGGGCAACTGAGCATACATCGGTCGGTCTTCTCGTTATTCACCAAGATACCACGTACCAGGGAGGCGAAGTTTTCGGTTTCCGTCAGCGTTCCCAAATTGAGAGCGGATATGTTTCCGTGTCATCCCGGCTGTCTCCGACGCTTAGCGTAACCCTTTTTGGCGGGCCGCAATACTTTCACACTCTTGGTCAGTCCGCAGTGGGAAGCAATGTCTCAGGCGCTTTTGAAGGCTCGGGAGGGGGAAGTGTCACCATGGAGGCGGGGAAGACTGCCCTAAGCCTTTCGCTCCAAAGATCTGTTTCGGATGGCGGTGGTTTATACACATCCGTGATAAGTACCAATGTAACCTTTGGAGTCCGGCGGCGGTTGGTGGGACTTTGGGAAGCAGATTTGCGCGGTGGCGCTGCCCAATCGAACACCTCTCTCTTTCAGCTTGCCAATGAAACGACAAAGGGCCTCACCGGTGCGATTGACATCACCCGGCCTTTCCGCAAGGGTTCCGTATTCCACATCACCTATTCAACTACACACCAGTTGAGCAGCGGGAATCTGGCAGTTTTCCCGGACTTTGACCGGAATCAAGTGTCGATTGGTATCGACTATCGACTCAAAAACATTCCTCTAGGACGGTAGTCCGGCAACGATACCTCGCCAAACCGGCGATCGAGGACAAATGATGATGGGGATTTTCACGTTGGGAAAACCGCGGAAGACAAGCCCTGGCCATCAAGCACAGATGAACCCTGCCCATGGGGACGGTGGCCGTAATAGGAGGAAGGCGTGATACTCGCTCCGGAAGACATGTTTAAGAGAGTGCTGTCTTTAGAGAGAAAAAGGAGTGAGCGCTCTCGCCAGCGTTTCGTGCTCATGCTCTTGCGCACCGGCAATCTTCTCCAAGCCGAGCATGGGGAGGCAATTCTTGGCGAGATAACAAAGGCGCTTTTCCAGTCAATCCGGGAAACGGATTTACCGGGCTGGTACCAAAAGGACCAGGTACTCGGAGTCATCTGCACAGAAATTGGTTCGGGGAGCATGGCCTCTATACTCAGTGCTCTGCATTTGAGAGTCTTCTCCGCCTTGCGAAACGACCTCAATCTGGAACAAATGAATGAGATCCACATTTCTTTGCATGTGTACCCTGAGGATCTTGATCTCGAAAATGGCGATCGGTCCGCAGACACCAGCCTATATCCCGATTTAAAGCCCGGGGACAAGTCCATAAAAGTGTCACTGGGGATCAAGAGAGCGATAGATATCGTGGGCAGTGTGGCCGCGCTTCTCCTGCTTTCGCCCCTCTTTCTCGTGATTGCAGCCGCGATCAAGTTAACATCTAAGGGACCGATTCTCTTCAAACAGCATAGATTGGGACGGTATGGAGTTCGCTTTACGTTCCTGAAGTTCAGATCGATGTACTTCCCGAATGATTCGAAGATTCATCGCGATTACGTCCGACAGCTTATTTCATCGAAGGAAAGCCATGGTCACACGGGCGACTCCGGAGGGGCTTACAAAATAAAAAACGATCCTCGCGTAACACGGGTCGGGAGATTTCTCCGGAGGACCAGCCTGGACGAGCTCCCCCAGTTCTTCAATGTGCTTCGGGGTGAAATGTCCCTGGTGGGACCGCGGCCCCCCATTCCCTATGAAGTCATGACGTACGATATATGGCACCGACGTCGCTTTTTGGAGATAAAGCCCGGGATAACAGGCTTGTGGCAAGTTGAGGGTCGAAGCAGAGTCAAATTCGACGAAATGGTTCGTATGGACATCCAGTACGCCAAGACATGGTCTCCTTGGCTGGACATCAAGATCCTTCTGCGAACGCCCAAGGCTGTCTTGCGGGGAGTAGGTGCCTTTTGAAAATGGTGAAGGGTAGTTTATGGGAGAAAGTATGATTCGAACAGGCATTATCGGTTACGGTTACTGGGGGCCAAACATCGTCCGCAATCTGCAAGGCTTGGATTCGGCGCAGGTTGTTGCCGTATGCGACAAAACCCCAAAGGCTCAAAGACTTGCAAAACATGCCTACCCGAGTGTGCAGGTTACTTCTGACGCAAACGAAGTCCTGCGTTCTCCAGACATCGATGCAGTGGCCATCGTCACTCCCGTCTGGACGCACTTCGAGCTGGCAAAAGCTGCCCTGGAAAACGGAAAGCATGTTTTCCTCGAAAAGCCCCTAACTTCGAATGCGGTCCAGGCTGAAAAGTTGATCGAGTTGGCCGAGAAGAAAAACCTCAAGATTATGGTGGACTACACGTTTCTTTTTACCGGCGCGGTCAAGAAGATCCGCCAACTCGTTGATCAAGGTGAACTGGGCGGCCTCTACTATTACGACTCCACAAGGGTCAATCTGGGCCTCTTCCAGCACGACATTGACGTGATTTGGGATCTCGCGCCTCATGATCTGTCCATCATGGACTACCTCATCCACAAGGAACCCGAGGCTGTCGTCGCGACCGGCCAGGCACACTTGAACGGCCACGCGGACGTCGCATTTATCACTGTCTATTTCCCGCAAAACACGATTGCTCACATCAACGTGAACTGGCTATCTCCCGTGAAGGTCCGAACTACGCTGATTGGAGGAGAGAAAAAGATGCTGGTGTGGAACGACCTGGAAGCCGACGAGAAAGTCAAGATCTACGACAAGGGCGTGCAAATCACCAGCCGGGAGGGTGTCTACGAATTGCTTGTCAGCTACCGCTCGGGAGACATGTGGGCCCCCAAGATTGAGCAGACAGAGGCACTGAAGGTCGAATTACAGTACTTTTTGGACTGTATCGAGAAGGACCAGACTCCATTTAATGACGGCAGGGCAGGATTGCGGGTTGTCAAATTGCTGGAAGCGGCAAGAGAATCTCTGAAATTGAGAGGGGAGATTGTCTCCGTATGAACAACCACCAATGCATTTCGCCTGATGTCAGGCTGGGGCAAAACGTTAAGCTCTCGAAATTTATTAATCTCTATGGCTGTGAAATTGGAGACGAAACTAAGGTCGGCGCATTCGTGGAGGTCCAGAAGAATGCCCGAATTGGCAAGAGATGCAAGATATCAAGCCACACTTTCATTTGTGAGGGAGTATCAATTGAGGACAATGTATTCATCGGGCACGGTGTGACCTTTATTAACGACACCTATCCGCGGGCGGCAAATCCCGACGGGGCACTCCAGACCGAAGCCGATTGGAAAGTGGAAACAACCCTCGTGAAAAAAGGGGCTTCGATTGGCTCGGGGAGCACGGTTCTTTCTAAGGTAACAATTGGCGAAAACGCTATCGTAGGGGCAGGAAGTGTGGTTACAAAAGACGTTCCTGCCAACGTGATTGTGGCGGGGAACCCCGCCAAATTCATGAGAAAACTTGACCAGCAGAAGACGGAGGCTGCAAATCGTGGAAACTGATCGAATTCCTTTTCTTGACCTCATCACCCCGCATCAGGAACTCAAAAACGAGTTGGCGGCTGTATTCGAGCATGCTCTAGAGATGGCCGGGTTCATCGGCGGGCCCATGGTGGAGGACTTCGAACGATCTTTCGCCGGGTACTGCGAAACTAAGCACTGTGTCGGCGTGGGCAGCGGCACGGACGCCTTGCGCTTTGCTCTGATCGCGGCAGGTGTTGACCCTGGTGACGTGGTGGTAACTGTCCCCAACACCTTCATCGCCACAACGGAAGCGATCACCCAGGCTGGGGCTACTCCCGACTTTGTGGACATTGACGAGCGCACTCACAGCATGGACCCTGAGCTGCTTCACAAGTACCTTCAGGTAAAGTGCAGGGTTGACGGAACCACGGGGCGGGTATTTAACAAGCGACTTGGCAGGCCTGTGACTGCTGTCGTCCCCGTCCACCTTTATGGTCAAGCGGCGGATATGGACCCGATCTTGGACCTTGCCGAGCGCTTCGGCCTGCGAGTTGTAGAGGATGCCTGCCAGGCCCACGGCGCGGAATATTTTTCCAAACGACAGAATCGCTGGTTCAAGGCGGGATCAATGGGGCGGGCTGCGGCCTTCAGCTTCTATCCGGGCAAGAACCTGGGGGCTTGTGGCGAAGCGGGCGCTGTCACGACCAACGACGACGATATTGCTCGCAAAATCCGGATGATTCGCGATCACGGCCAGGCCAAGAAGTACTATCACGATATGGAAGGGTACAACGGCAGACTTGATTCCATCCAGGCAGGAATCTTGCGCGTCAAGCTCCGCCATCTCACTGCATGGAATGAAAGACGGCGTGAATGCGCGTCGCGATATCAGGAGCTCTTGGGCGCCGCAGAGGGGATAGATCTTCCCTCCGAGCCTTCCTGGTCCAAAGCCGTTTTTCACCTCTATGTCGTCCAGGTTCAGAACCGCGAACAACTTCAGAAACACCTGGGTGACGCTGGTATCGGGACGGGAATTCATTATCCGATTCCCCTCCACCTGCAAAACGCCTACAAAAACCTTGGCTACAGGGAGGGCGACTTCCCAATCTGCGAAGAGGCTGCTTCGCACATCCTCTCGTTACCCATGTTCCCTGGGTTGACCTGCGCGCAGCAGGATCGAATTGCCCAATTGGTGTTGGATTTCCTTTGTGGTGAGACCGTCACGGATTCCCAACTCGGTCCTCGAAGCTCAGTTATGACCCCCATTGGGTCATAACGAAACCGGCTCTGCTCCTGGTTGGGAAGGACGCCCGACCGAAGCCAACAGGTGCCAGATTCTAATTTGCATTAAACACGCCCCTGGGTGGTTCCCCCCAGGGGCGCAGTTCATGGGTTGACCGTCCGGCCCGAGGGTAGCGGCCGGAGATGGTTTGCAGTGCAGATGATTGCCCGCTGCCACGACAGACCAAGGTGGCGTTGATCGCCAAACTGAAACCTTTCTTGGGGGAGGCTCAAAGGCCGTGCCAGAAAACAGTAAGGTTGTGGTCGTTGGACTGGGGGAGGTGGGGAAACCCCTATTCGAGCTAGTTTCCAAGCACTATGATGCAGTGGGGGTGGACATCTCCCCCCTCGAACGGATCGAGCAGGTTGACGTCCTGCACGTTTGCTATCCGTTCGGGATCAAGGATTTTGTGGGCGAGACCGTTCGGTATGTCGAGTTTTTCAGACCCACTCTGACGATCGTCAACAGCACCGTGGCGGTCGGGACAACACGAAGGATAGCTGAGCGAGCAGGTGCCGCCGTGGTGAACAGCCCGGTGCGCGGCAAACACGCTCGCATGCTCGAGGAGCTCCTCAACTATACGAAATTCGTAGGAGCCATGGATCCTGCAATCGGCGAGCTGGCCGCCAGACATTTCGAGTCGCTAGGAATGAGAACCAAAGTCCTGTCGTCTCCAGAGGCGACCGAACTGGCGAAGCTCACAGAAACGACTTACTTCGGCGTGTTGATCGCCTGGGCGCAGGAGGTCGAGAGATATTGTGACCAATCGGGCCAGGATTACGACGAAATCATCTCGTTTTGGGAGGAAATTAAATACTTACCTCCCGTTAAGTACTTCCCCGGAATCATCGGCGGTCATTGCGTCATGCCCAATATCAAGATTCTAAGCGAGTATGACCACACTGTGATCCTCGAGGCGATTCAGGCTTCTAACGATCTGAAAACTGAGCGCGAGGCCTGCACGAAGGTTGCTGACGACGTTGGTGCGACCATGAGCGGAATGAAAGGCGGCATCTGAGGGCTTTATGCAAACCAATGCTGCCTCGGGGCATCTCTCATCGCATTCCCAGTCTGCTGCCCCCTCGACCGATTCGGGCCTTCAGGGAAAGCGGGTGGGGATGGTCACGTTCTCCCCGTACCCTGCTGATCCACGACCGCGCCGCGCCGCAGACGCCCTTCTCAAAGAGGGCATGACCGTGGACTTGATATGCCTTGGTGATGAGAAAGCACCCAGGCGCGAGGTACTAAAGGATCTCGACATCTTCCGTGTGCCAGTGACCAACCGCCGCGGCGGGAAGTTTGCATACGCTTACCAGTACTCTGCCTTCATTCTCATCTCCGCGATCATCTTGGCCATGCGGTCGCTCAAACGTCGTTATGAGATGGTCTATGTGCATAACATGCCCGACATTCTCGTCTTGAGTTCGCTGGTGCCGAAGGCATTGGGAGCAAAGGTAATCCTCGATCTCCATGACCCGATGCCCGAACTCATGACGACGATATTCGGTCTTGACAAGAATAGTCTAAGCGTCCGTTTCGTAAGCGTACTCGAAAAGTGGAGCATGGCGTGCGCGGATTTAGTGCTTACTGTCAACGTCGCCTGCAAGCGCATCTTTGCCTCGCGTAGCTGTCGTCCCGAGAAGATCGGTGTGGTGATGAATGCTCCCGATGAGGAGATTTTCCCGTTTCGAGCGGTTTGCCCACGAGCGTCCGCAAACGACGCTCCGGCCAAGCCCTTTGTGATCATGTATCACGGGTCCTTAGTCGAGCGAAACGGTTTGGACCTTGCGGTCGATGCCCTTGCCCAAATACGAGAGTCCGTTCCTTCCGCCGAGCTGAGAGTTTATGGTCGCAAGACCCCCTTTCTGGACCGAGTAATGGGCGAGGCTCACCAGAAGGGCTTGCAGGATCGCGTGCAATATCTGGGGCCGAGGCGCCTGGAAGATCTGGTCCGCGAAATCGAAGATTGTGATGTGGGAGTCATTCCCAACCATCGAAGTGCGTTTGCGGAGATTAATACGCCGACCCGGATTTTCGAATACCTGGCGCTGGGTAAGCCGGTGATTGCCCCTCGGGCAGCGGGCATTTGCGATTACTTCGACGACGCTTCCCTGCTCTTCTTCGAGCTTGGGAACGCGGAGGACCTTGCCCAGAAGATCCAATATGTGTTCTCGCACCCCGCCGAGGCAGCCGAGTTAGCAGGACGAGGGCAAGGGGTTTTTCGAGAACATAACTGGTCGATGGAGAGAACGCGACTCGTAGGGCTTGTCGCTGCGTTGTTAGCCAAAGGAGGCACTCGAGTTGATGCCCCGGTCGAGGCGGCCCATTCGCCGCAGAAAGCGATGTCTTCGACATCATAAGTTGGAGTGATCATTTTGATCTTTTACGGAATTTGCCCGGTGCATGTATGGACGGAAAGCGTCTTATGGTCGATGTCAGCAAGGGCGCGGCAAGATTGATCGGGAATGAATTGGGCCACCACTGCTCCACCCCGCCCTACGCTCTCATCACCCCTGCTCGCAATGAAGAGGCCTTTATCGAGAAGACCATCGAGTCGGTGATTAATCAGACGGCCTTACCGGTGAAATGGGTGATTGTGGACGATGGATCAACCGACCGGACCCCAGAAATTGTAAGCCGCTATCTTGCGAAATATCCTTGGATCGAAATGGTCCAGATGCCGCAACGTCGTGACCGCAGCTTTGCTGCCAAGGTGGGGGCTTTCAACGCCGGTTATGAAAGAGTTACCGGCCTCCAATACGAAATCATCGGCAACTTGGATGCCGACATATCCTTTGAAAAGGACCATCTCGAGTTTCTGGCCAGAAAATTTGCCGAGGACCCAACCCTGGGTGTGGCGGGAACAGTCTTCCGAGAGGAAGGCTACAGTTCGGCGACGGACAGCTTCGAGGGGCGCAAGCATGTTTCCGGTCAGTGCCAGTTATTCCGGAGGCAGTGCTGGGAGGAAATCGGCGGCTATATCCCCCACCGCGCAGGCGGCATCGACTGGATGGCAGTGACAACAGCCCGCATGAAGGGCTGGAAGACCGAGTCATTCCGCGAGAAGTCGTTCTTTCACTACCGGCACCTGGGAACCGCGGAGCGCAGCGTCCTCGCCTCTTCGTTTTCCTACGGGGAGAAAGACTACTACCTCGGGGGGCACCCGATCTGGGAACTCTTCCGGGTTGCCTACCGGGCCACCAAGCCGCCCTACGTCCTCGCGGGCCTGGCCTTAGGACTGGGCTATTGCTGGGCTTTTCTATCCCGGACACCGCGCCCAGTCTCCCGGGAACTCATGGCCTTCCACCGCAAAGAACAGATGACCAAGCTCAAGGCCATTCTCAAATCCCTGGTGAGATTCAAACGGGTCGATAATTTCAATTTGGAGCGGAATTAGCCCAATCGCCCCGCAGGCCTAATGAACGAAGCCTTAGTCGGAAAAATCGGCGCCGCGATCGGCCAGTTTTGTGGCTGGCTAGATCGTTACGGAGAGACCTCATACGATCATCAGAGTTTCTACGCCGGCAAGCTCGGTCGAGGCGCTAAGGCTCTTTATTACCGCCAGCCTCTGGTTGGCACACTTGCGGTAGCTCCGATGGTGTTTTGTGAGGCCTTTCTACCGTCGGCGCGAATGTTGTTCTGGAAGCCGCAGCGCTTCCCCATTGCTGACGCCCATTACGCCATGGGCTTTGCGTTCCTCGCGCAAATTTTCGGAACGGATAACCATTACCAGCGAGCCGTCCACTTTCTTCAGGTCCTTCAGGGAACTCGCTGCCGAGATTACGAGGACTACTGCTGGGGCTATCCGTTCGACTGGGAAACGAGAACGGGCACCATGAAAGAGGGGACGCCCATGATCACCACGCTCCCCTATGTTTACGAGGCATTCTCGCAGGTCCACGCGCTGGATAAGGACCCGAAGTGGTTGCAAATCATGCGGTCAATCGCCGAGCATGCCCTCAAGAGTTACCGGGACATGGAGATCGCCCCGGATACTGCCAGTTGCGCCTATACCCCAGCGCCCGACAGCCCGTGTCAGGTTATAAACGCAAGTGCCTATCGAGCATTTCTTCTTACCAAAGCCGGTATCGAATTCTCGGAGCCGCGTTACCTGGAGGTCGCGCGAAGAAACCTGAATTTCGTGCTGGCGTCTCAAAACGCAAACGGTTCCTGGTACTATTCGACAGATGGCGGAAGAGATTTTGTCGATCACTTTCATACCTGCTTTGTGCTGAAGGCCCTGGCAAAAATCGAACAGCTTACAAACGGTCCGCGGTGCCGAAGCGCCATCGAGCGGGGGATCGGCTATTACGTGAAGAGTTTGTTCGACGAGAAGGGTCTGCCATTGCCATTCTCCAAGCGGCCGCGGCTCACGGTTTATCGCCGAGAGCTTTATGATTGTGCGGAGTGTATCAACCTGGCCGCCCTCTTGAGCGACCGGTTTCCGGTGCTGGACCAGACCCTTTCAAATGTCGTTACGGAATTGCTTGAACGTTGGCAAAAAAGCGACGGCTCGTTCCGTGCTCGCCAGCTTCTGCTCGGGTGGGACAATGTCCCGATGCATCGCTGGGCTCAGTCGCAGGTTTTCCGAAGCCTTTGTTTTGCACTTTCCCAAAACCAAAAACGTCCTCAAGACCGAACTGCGAGTATTTCCCTCCAACCCTTGGAGTGCAATACTACAAAGTAGAAGCATCTTATGTGTGGAATTTGCGGCCAATATAACTTCGGAGACCCCGAGCCGGTTCAGCGTCGGAACATCGAAGCGATGACCCGGACCCTCATCCATCGAGGCCCGGATGACGAGGGATACTACATCGCCGGCCCACTTGGATTCGGTTTTCGCAGGCTCTCGATCATCGATCTTGGGGGCGGCCATCAGCCCATGTCGGACCAGGAAGAATCCGTGTGGGTCGTTTTCAACGGTGAAATCTACAACTTCCCGGAGCTCAGGCGCGAGCTGGAAGGGTACGGCCACATCTTCCGCACGAACTCGGACACGGAAGTTATCATCCATGGATACAAGCAGTGGGGCGACGAGGTGCTCAATCGCCTCAACGGCATGTTCGGTCTGGGCATCTGGGACGTGCAACAACGGCGGCTAGTCCTCGCCCGAGATCCGTTCGGAATCAAGCTGATCTACTACCGGATCGATGGCGACCACTTGTACTTCGGGTCGGAGATGCGCGCCGTTCGTGCCGCCATGCCGGGCCGGTCCGAGATCGACCCGACTTCACTGAATCTCTTCCTGCGCTATCGCTATACGCCTTCACCTTACACGATCATCAAGGGAGTGCACAAACTCGCTCCGGGAACCAAGCTGACCATCCAAGACGGCTCATATCAATTGAGCCGGTGGTACAGATTCCAGCCTACTCCCTTTGCACCGGCAAAGTCGCCCGGCGAAGCCAAGGAAGAGTTACTCACCCTTTACAAACAGGCGGTGAAGCGCCAGCTCATCAGCGATGTGCCGGTGGGGCTGCTCTTGAGCGGCGGGGTAGATTCCGGGCTCCTTCTTGCCTTGATGAAGCTCAACGGGAATTCTTGGCCGACCTACACCGTTGGATACGGCTCGACCTTCGCCGACGACGAACTGGCAGACGCCGCAGAGACGGCTCGCATCCTGGGATCGAACCATACCTCCGTCACCATTACGCGATCGACGTTCGAGGAAACGCTTCCAAAGATCGTTGCCTGCTTGGAAGAGCCCATCGCAACTTCCTCGATAGTTCCAATGTATTTCGTTTGCGAACGCGCCCACCAAGACGTCAAGGTTGCCTTGGTCGGACAGGGCCCGGACGAATTGTTTGGAGGTTATCGCCGCCATCTCGGTGTCCGCTATGGCACGCTGTGGGCGGGATTACCAGGCTGGATGCGCACCCCGATCTCCTCGGCGGTTGGGGCCTTGCCCAGAAATGAGACCCTGAAGCGGGGTGTCTACTCTCTGGCGATCCCTGATCGGATGCGCCGGTACCAGCATGTTTTGTCAATCCTGCCGGGTGGCGAGGTCGACCACCTGTTCCAGGAAGGGCTGCTGGATCCCAATTCCGGCGACACTATCCTGGATTGTTGGTCGAGCATGGCGGATCTCATGTCTCGGACCGACGAGCTTGGCGGACTTCAATTCCTGGAGGTGCGATCCACTCTTCCCGACGAGCTCCTCATGTATGCGGACAAGCTCTCCATGGCGCATAGTCTTGAACTTCGCGTCCCGTTTGTGGATAAAGAGATTGTTGAATATGTCGAACGGTTGCCCGCAAACCTTAAAGTGAGGAACGGTTCGGGGAAATGGCTGCACCGCCAGGTGTGCCGGACGTTTCTTCCCGAGTCGATTTTAAGGCGTCCGAAACGCGGGTTCGCGGTCAATGTCGTAGATGACTGGTTCCGCGGCGCTATCGATAGCAGGATGACTGAGACCCTCCTCGATGGCAACTCCAGGATCTATCAATACCTTCATGCGAGCGCCGTGCGCGAACTTTTCGAGCAGCACGCTTCCGGCCGGCACGATAACCATAAAATCCTCTTCAGCCTCGTCGTTTTCGAGGAATGGCTGCGGGCACACGAGACGCCCGTAGCGGCGTTGAGCTAGGAGCGCCGGGCGATGATCGGCGTCGTTGCGCCTTCCTCGGATCTGGATGTTGTCCGCGAGTTCTTCGAGCTTTTCAAAACCCCATGGGAGCCCTACCGGCGGGATCGGCAGTACGAAATTCTCGTCTGTGCCGGAGGTGTACCCTTCGAAGGAACCGCGAAACTCGTCCTTTTTTATGCCAGCGGAAAGACGCATTTTGACGATGAACAAAAGACTCAGACCGGCCGCCAACGCGGTGACGCCTGCATCCTCTCCTATCAAGGAAGCCGAATCCCCATCTATGGAAACACGATCACGTTTGCGGAGAAAGAAAGGGCCCTCCTCAAGGATGAGGATTCCCAGCAGTGCGTGGCGTATCTAGACCGGTCCAACGGAGGAGCGCGGGCCCGGATCGGGTATGATCTTTTCGCTGAGGTTCGCACCTTGCTGGCGATGGGTCAGCCCCCTGCTAATGCCAGCCTGCCGACGCTTGAGCTCCACATCGCGTTCTTGCGAGACTTGATCACCGGGTGTGGAATTCTCTTGGTTGAAATTCCCCCGGTTCCTGAGGGATATCCGTTCATCGCTTGCCTGACTCACGATGTTGACCATCCCTCGATCCGCGGACACAAGTGGGACCACACAACAATCGGGTTTCTGTACCGCGCCATCTTCGGGTCCTTACGCAACCTTATTCGCGGACGGATCCCCGTTCGAGATCTGGTCGCGAATTGGGCGGCAGCCTTGAAGTTGCCGTTTGTTCACCTGGGCTTGGCGAAAGACTTTTGGCGGGATTTTGCTGATCGTTACCTGGAATTGGAAAAGGGCCTCCCCTCGACTTTTTTCATCATTCCTTTCAGGAACCGCTCCGGAGAGACCTCCCAGGGTCCGGCGCCCAAGTTCCGCGCTGCCGGCTACGCGGCTCAGGACATCGCCGATACAATTCAAAAGTTGCTGAATGCGGGTTCCGAAGTCGGACTGCACGGGATTGACGCATGGCTCGACAGCGCGCGAGGGCGTGAGGAATTGGAAGAGATTCGACGCCTGACGGGAGTTTCCGAAATCGGCGTGCGGATGCACTGGCTCTACTCTGACCCGCAATCGCCGCGGGCTCTGGAGAAGGCCGGCGCGGCTTACGACTCAACGATGGGTTACAACGACACGGTGGGGTATCGTGCCGGCACAACGCAAGGATACAAACCGCTCGCTGCCAGCCGCCTGCTCGAACTACCCCTGCATGTGATGGACACGGCTCTATTCTATCCCGATCATCTCGATCTATCCCCACGCCAGGCGAGGATTCTCCTCGATCAAATGGTGAACAATGCGGTCCGGTTTGGAGGCTGCCTCACCATCAACTGGCATGATCGCAGCATGGCACCGGAAAGGTTGTGGGATGGGTGTTATCGTGACTTAGTTCAGGATCTGAAGAGCCAAGGCGCGTGGTTTTCAACGGCCGGGCAAGCGATCTCCTGGTTCCGAAAACGTCGATCGGTGGTGTTCGAAACAGAGGACAATCAGCCGACCGCTGTTCGTGCCAGGGTCACGGCAGATCATGATGATCTGCCTGCTTTGCAATTGCGAACACACAAGGCGCGGGAGTCATGCGAGGTGGGCTCCCTGGGTTCAGAGGGGTACATCGACACGGCTTTCACTCAGAGTGTAGACATCCGCGTTCCCCGAGGGGTCGCCTGATGAATTATCAAGGGGTTGATGCCACAACATCGGAGGGGGTCTGATATCGTGCCTTCTTCTGTAGCGCTGTCAATTTGGGCCATCCTGCTGCTGGCGCTGCTGCGTCTCGACCCCGCCAGGGAGTCGAAGACATCGTGGGCATTGTGGGTGCCGGTGATCTGGGCGTTTATCGCAGGATCGCGGCTCGCTTCGCAATGGATCGAAGGCCAGGTGATGATGGCAGCACAAGAGGCTGAGGAGGGAAACCCCTTAGACCGCACAATTTTTTTACTTTTGATTCTGCTGGCGATCGGAGTCCTGGCGTCGCGATCTTTCCAGTGGAGTGATTTTGTCGCGCGGAACTTGGCCCTGTCGGGGCTTCTCTTATTCGCCCTGGTGAGCATCTTGTGGTCCGACTACACGTTTGTGGCCTTCAAGCGCTGGTTCCGGGACATCGGCAACTACATGGTGATCCTGGTCGTGATGACGGATCCTCACCCGTTGGAGGCATTCCGCACGGTCTTTCGGCGGCTATTCTACCTTCTAATCCCGCTTTCCATTCTGCTCATCAAGTACTATCCGGATATCGGCAGACAGTATAATTTCTGGACGGGGGCGGGCTATAATGTTGGAGCTGCCACGAGCAAGAACATGCTCGGTGTGGCTTGTCTGGTGAGCGGGCTCTTTTTTTTCTGGGATACGGTCGCGCGTTGGGCAGATAGCAAGGAATCGCGGACAAAACGGATCATCATTGTGAACCTTACGTTCATGACTATGACCCTCTGGCTATTGCACGCGGCCGAAAGTGCCACTTCCTCAGTGTGCCTGGCGCTCGGCTGCCTAGTGATCGCGGCCGCCCACAGTAGCACCTTTAAGCAGAGTCCCCGTTTCCTCACGGCACTGATTCCCACAGGCTTCTGTCTATACCTGATTCTCGCATTCGGTTTGGGGCTAAATGGGGTCTTCGCCGGGGCCG
This sequence comes from Terriglobia bacterium, assembly GCA_050010335.1. Lineage (GTDB taxonomy): Bacteria > Acidobacteriota > Terriglobia > UBA7540 > UBA7540 > Bog-366. Next base: position 48,916 of record JBEKLF010000045.1, on the reverse strand, counting down.
TAGGCCGGAACCCGACGCTTACGGATAGAACCCAGATTTGGGCAATTCTTCTCAGCATCCACACCAATCCGTTCATTGGCACAGGGTACGAGAGCTTCTGGCTAGGTCCACGGCTCGCGCAGGTCTGGCGGACATTTCAGATCAATGAGGCGCACAACGGTTACCTTCAGGTCTACCTGAACCTGGGCCTCATAGGGCTCTGCCTGCTTTTGGCATTCCTGATTGCAAGCTACCGGACCATTGGCAAGAGGCTCAGGCCGTTTTCCAGCCTGGGTTCGTTTACCCTGGCCATTTGGACCATTCTACTGTTCTACAACATGACTGAGGCTACCTTCCCTGGGGGGGTACTGTGGTTGGCGCTCCTGCCAGGAGCCCTGGCCCTGGCGCCGCGCGCCGAAGAGCGAACACAGGGAGCTTCCGCAATCGACGACGCAGGTGTGGCGGAGCAACTCCCCGTTTCCGTTTGGGAAATAGAGGCTTGATGAGGCCTCGTTAAAGGTCATCTGCCGGTGGCCGGGCCAGAATTTGAACAAGTTTAAGTTGAGGTTACCTATGGAAGTTTGTGGTAAGGAAATCCGGTTTGACGGAAGGTTGATCCGGATCGCTCACGTCGATGGAGAGGGGTACCAATTTCTGGGAGACCCAGATGCCGCGATGGTTGCGCTCCGCAAATCCGGAGCCCGCGCAGACCTTTTCACCTTCATCCAGAAGCTGTCCGAAACCTCGCCGAAGTACAGCTACCCCATGGAATGGGACAACATCGCCGCCCTTCCGGTCTCGACCTTCGATCACTGGATGGCACATCAGATTGATTTCAAGGTCAGGAATAAGGTGCGGAAAGCTGCGAAGAACGGGGTGAACGTTCGGGAAGTACCCTTCGACGACAATCTCGTTCAAGGGATACACGCCATCTATAATGAGTCCCCCATTCGGCAGGGTAAAAAATTCTGGCATTACGGGAAAGATCTGGAGGCCGTGCGCAGAATGAACGGGACGTTTCTGGACCGCACCATCTTCATCGGAGCATACCTCCAGGACAGCCTGATCGGTTTCGTAAAGCTCGTGGCCAATGAGGAATGGAGTCAGGCGGGCTTGATGCAGATTGTTTCTATGATTCAGCACCGGGATAAGGCTCCCACCAATTCACTGGTCGCCCAAGCCGTTCGATCGTGCGCCGAACGGGGGATTCCACACCTTTGGTACGCGAATTTCTCCTATGGTAAGAAGCAGCAAGACACCTTGGCCGACTTCAAGCGCCACAACGGATTCCAGAAGGTTGATGTGCCCAGGTACTACGTGCCCCTCACAGTTGTGGGGCGGATGGCCCTCCGCATGGGCTTGCATCACGGAACCATCGATTGGATTCCTGAACCGGTTGCCAGCACCTATCGCAAAATCCGGAGCTATTGGTATAAGCAAAAATTCCCCGGCCTGGAAAGCGTGTAGCGGAAAGTACCCATGATGTTCGAACCCCAGCCAAAGCACCCATGCCAGGAATTGTAGGCTGCATTACGCGGCTGCCGCGCAAGCGTGCGGAACAGAAACTTCAGCAAATGGTGGAGGCGCTTCGCCACGAGAGCTTCTACACTGGAGGCACGTGGGTGGGGGAGTCGGAGGGAATCTACGTCGGGTGGGCCGCGCACGAGGGCTCCTTCTCCCACCGAATGCCCCTACGAAATGAGCGGGGTGACGTGCTGCTGGTCTTCTCCGGCGAGGAATTTCCGGAGCCAGACACAGCTCAGCGCCTCAAAGAACGAGGGCACGAGCTTGAAGGGGAGGACCCGTCCTATCTCGTTCACCTTTACGAAGAAGACCCCTCATTCCCGGCAGGGTTGAACGGTCGGTTTCACGGGCTCCTCGCCGATCAAAACCGAAGACACGCGGTGCTTTTCAACGATCGCTATGGAATGCACCGGATCTACTACCACGAGTCAAAGGAGGCATTTTATTTCGCTGCTGAAGCCAAGGCGATCCTTGCTGTCTGCCCAGATTTGAGGAGGGTGGATCCTCAAGGCTTAGGCGAGTTTGTAGCCTGCGGCTCTGTCTTGGAGAATCGGACGCTCTTTGCGAGTGTCCACGTCTTGCCGCCTGCTTCGGCATGGGTTTTTCGCAATGGCGCTCTCGAGCGGAAGACCAGCTATTTTCATCCTAAAGAGTGGGAAGACCAGGAACAGCTCGAACCCGAAATCTCCTACGGGGAGCTTCGGCAGGCTTTCGCGCGAAACCTCCCCCGGTACTTCCACGGGCAGCAGCGAATCGCGATGTCCATGACGGGGGGATTGGACACCCGGATGGTCATGGCTTGGAACCGTCCCAAGCCCAGTTCCCTTCCCTTTTACACCTTCGGGGGGATGTTCCGAGATTGCCAGGACGTCATTGTGGCGCGCGAGCTCGCCCGCGTCTGTGGACAGTCCTATGAGGTGATCCCGGCGGGAAGAGATTTCCTCGTGCGATTTCCCCGCTACGCTGAGCGCGCAGTGTACCTTACCGATGGATGCGTTGATGTTAGCCGCGCCCCGGATCTCTACCTGAGTGAAAGGGCGCGTACAATTGCGCCGGTCAGGATGACAGGACTTTTTGGGGGCGAGGTTCTCCGCCGGGTTCGCGCCTTCAAGCCCGAGGCGCCACTCCCGGGATTGTTCGTGCCGGAGTGTTTGGGCCACATCCGGCAGGCAGGTGAAACCTATGCCGGCATCCTTCGCGGGCACCCCGTTTCCTTTGCCGTATTTAAGCAGGCACCCTGGCATCACTACGGGGCGCTGGCGCTGGAGCAGACGCAGCTCTCGGTACGGTCCCCATTCCTGGACGACGACTTTGTCCGGACGGTGTTCCGCGCGCCGGAATCAACCCTCGCGAGCAACCAGGTTTCTCTGCGGTTGATTGCCGATGGGAACAGGGCTCTTGTGCGGATCCCGACTGACCGCGGCGTGGGTGGGAGTCGTGGGCGCTTTATCGAGGGAGCCTCCCGGGCTCTCCTCGAATTTCTATTCAAAGCAGAGTACGGCTACGACATGGGAATGCCCCAGTGGGTGGCTCGCATGGACCATTTTCTGTCGCCCCTGCGGCTCGAACGTCTTTTCCTCGGCAGGCACAAAATCTTCCATTTCCGCGTCTGGTACCGCGATGCTCTCGCCACGTATGTTCGGGAAATGTTGCTTGACCCACGCAGCCTTTCAAGGGCGTATGTCGAACGAAAGGGGCTTGAGGCTGTGGTGCGGGGCCATCTCCACGGGGAACGGAACTACACCGCCGCGCTACACAAATTGCTGACCCTGGAGATCATTCATCGTCTGTTTGTGGACAATCCCGGAACGTCCGGCCCTCCGCAGCACTCCGGAGTACAAACGGCCACCAGTACATTGGTATCCTGAGCAATGTCTTCCCAGCGGGGACGGCCCCCGCTGGGGCCGCCCGATGGAAACCGCTGAATCAGGCGCAGGTATGAACCATGTTGCTGCAATCTGATATTGTTCCGGTCTTCTATGCCCCACATTATGGGGGACTAATAGCTTGAACTTTCGTCGGAGGGGCAGGAACGCTTGCTGTCTCGGTGAGCGGGTGCGGGTAGGGATACGGCGTGTAGTAGGTCGTCCAGGTATTCGCCGTAGCGCACTGATAGAGCGTGTTCGTATCCGTGGCCCAGTAAGCTACCAGCGGCGCGCAGGTGCTTGGCCGCGCCGAAAGCAATCCGCTGCCGGTTCCAACGGTTCCATTGAACGCCGTCCCAGTAAAGGCCGAGCCATTCCACGTCAAGGTGTATTGATACCAGTCTCGATTCTGGATGAAGGTGTTTGAATCATGCGTCGTGTCTTCTAGCACAATCATCGGACGCGATGGCGCGTAGCTGGTCGGCTGCCACTGGTCGAGCCATTCATAGATAGGCTCAAGAGTCTGGTGAGGCCAAGCGATAGTTCCGGTTACGGTATTGAGCGCTCCGGAAAAATCCGTTGCGTTCAGCAGGTCGCTTTTCCCTCTACCTGGTTGGTCAAGGCAGGCATATCCATTCGCAGGGGCAACATTCTGGTCCCAATTAGACCCATTACCGTTAAAAGTCGTTCCGCAGTATCCCCATCCGTTGGGAGTAGCCGTCTGGGCATAGTCGTACCCGTTGCGTGCAGAGACGAGCCAAATCAAGCTTTCGAAGCCGTTTCCAAGATTATTGCCCCAGACCAAAGCGGTCGCACTGCTGTCGAAGAAGCCGGTAAAAGTAGGAGTGCTGGTGTTGCCGTTCATGGTGTTGTCGTAAATTTCCACCGAACGGCATCCCCTCCAGCGCCCCGCGCCTCCCGTGGGGTGTTCGTCAACCCCATAATTATTCAGCGTGTTATGCCTGACGACAAGACGCCCCCCCTGATAGCAGTCGGTCATGTAATTGTTGTACTGACCGCCGACCGCTGCCGGGGCATTAAAGGTGCTGTCTTCGATGAACCACGCCGCGCTACTGCCGAATCCTGTGGCTGCCGCCCAACTGTTATCCCCGAAGTTTGCCGACCCTGAGCCATAGGTATCCAGCATGGGTTGAATGTAAACGTTCCCATCGCCAAGGATATGGTCGGAAACCCCATATTGCCAGCCAACGATACGGAGGAAAATAGTCTCACCGCTCGTTGACGTCGTCTGTAACAGATGGATATGGTCAAATCGGACGTTCTGGGAGAGTCCGCCAAGTATCACCATTCCATTCTGTTTTTGAGTGCCGCTTCCAGCTTCAAAAGTTACTCCTGCGATGCGGAAAAGGGATGATGCAGGGCCCGTGGTAATACTGAGCAGCCAGTTTGAGTCGGCAGTATCGTTGTCAATAATGTTGGTCACATCTCCGCCGCCCACGGTGCTGAGGCTGCCCGCCCCAAGAATGGAGAGCGTGGTGCTTCCCGAGGGCACGACGAAGGTAATTTGCGAGGTCCAAGTGCAGGTTCCGGATGGAATGTTGACGGTTGTGGTCGAGGAAGTGACCGAATTTAAGGCCTTCTGCACATCGCTCTGATTGCAGGAAGCCGCAGTGATCGTCTGCGCCCTCACCCCGGTAACTAAAAGTAAAGTCAAGAGAAGAGCAGACGCTGCCCCCTTTGTGATCCTATTCATTTGTGATGTTCCTCCTTAAAGAAAAACAGAATTTGCTATCGCAGAGGGGCTTGCGACAAGATACTACGTTGTTCCGGGTAAATAAAGCAGTTTCTCGTGTGTGGTCCACAGGCTTCATGGCAGGTACCTACACAAAATATTCGGCGCGATTCGAAAAGTACATAAATTCCGGCAAAACTATTTCTGAGGGCCAGTGCGGGAATTGCCGCTTAAAGAGCCCTGCCTATCGATACGTGGCAACTATTATACCATTGATAAAAATCGTAGGTGCGGGCTCAGGAGGCGCAAATAACCTATGAAATCAACAATATGCCTCGCGGAGGATCGAGAATCATGCGAGCCCTGCCTGAAACTGCTCCTCTTAAGCCTGAATGCTCACATTCCTGGAACTCCCATTAATCTCTTCTATCCACCTGCGAAGGATGGATTTCTCGCTTGGATCAAGAAATGTCCGGAAGTGCGCCTTCAGACGGAGCAATTGAAGGATGGCAGTGGGTGGAACGTAAAGCCCCAGGCAATTTTGAACTTGATCGACCAGGGATTTGATGAAGTCATATGGATTGATTCTGATGTTGTGGTGAATCGAAACATCTTCCCCCTCCTCTCTGATCTCAAGAGCGACACGTTTGTGGCCACTGAGCATACTCTCGCGGATGAACGCTGCGACGCGAACGCCCTTCGCGCGCGCCTGTGGGGCCTTCCCGTGGGTAGAGTTCTGCCGTTTGCACTAAACTCAGGCGTGCTGCGCGTTACCAGAGCTCACCACCAGCTCATGGATCGCTGGTGGAAGCTGCTCCAGTCAGACATATATCAGGACTTCCAGAAAAAAACGTGGCTGGAACGGCCTATCCACATGCAGGGAGACCAGGACGTCTTGACCGCGCTGTTGACCTCGAAGGAATTCTCAGAAATCCCTATTCACATCCTTCGGAGAGGCAAGCATATTCTTCAGTTTGACGGCGTATATGGGTACACACTTGCCGAGCGGCTGGGGAACTTGCCAAGCGGCTGTCCGGCATTTGTCCATTCCGTTGCTGGCAAACCATGGTCGGACCCATGGCAGTTGGAACCTGGCGGTGGGTTGAGGGAATATATCAAAAAGGTCTACTTGGATCTGTCGCCTTATACTCTGTCCGCGTTGCGATACAAGCATGAAATGGGGTCCGGGACAGAGTGGATGCGGCCGCACTACGCCCTGAGTCGCGTTCTGCGGGTGCTGGGAATGTGGTACCCACCCCTCGTTGGCCTGCCCATGGCGTTCTTCGCTGACATAGGGCGCCTGGCAAAGTATATCCGCAAATCTGGCCGGACGAGTTTTTCTCAGTTGAAAACTAGTGAGTTGGAACCCGGGGGACGTCCCGCCCTGCCTATTGACGCACGGATAGGGTTCTTTGATCAACAAGAAAATGCACGGGTTGAGGATCAGCCCGGTTACGGAGAGGCGCTGCTCGGGAGGAAAACCTCTGACGAAGACTTGCATTTGGGTGACCGTGTCGAGGCAACGACAAAGCACCGGGAAGCAGAGGGCCAAGCTGCCGAGCATAATCGGGGCTTGCAGGAACCGCAAGCTGATAGCGGTCCCTTAGTCTCTATTCTCATCCCCGCGTATAACGCAAATAAGTGGCTTGCGGCCACGATTCGTTCGGCGATTGCCCAGACTTGGAAGCGAAAGGAGATCATCGTCGTTGACGACGGGTCCACTGATCAAACCCTGACCATTGCCCGCCAGTTTGAGTCGGAGTCCGTGCGCGTTCTCAGCCAAAAAAATCAAGGTGCGGCGGCGGCTCGCAACCACGCCCTACAGCTTAGCCAAGGGGACTACATTCAGTGGCTGGACTCAGATGATCTTCTGGCGCCAGACAAGATTGAGCGGCAGCTCGCGGCGCTCCGGGAAGGCGACAGCAAGCGAATATTGCTTTCCTCGCCGTGGGCCCGCTTTTACTATCGGACCCGCCAAGCCCCCTTCGTTCCAAGCTCCCTCTGGCAAGACCTTTCTCCTGTCGAGTGGCTGCTGAGGAAGATGGGTGAAAACCTGTATATGCAGCCGGCAACCTGGCTGACCAGCCGGGAATTGGCCCTGGCAGCAGGGCCGTGGGACACGCGCCTCTGGTATGATGACGACGGCGAATATTTTTGCCGTGTGCTTTTGGCCTCGGAAGGTACCCGGTTCGTGCCCGGAACCGGGGTCTTTTACAGAATTACGGGCGTGAACAGCATCAGCTACATGGGCAGATCCGATCGGAAGAGAGACGCGCTGCTTCTTTCCGTAAAATTGCACATACAGTACCTCCGCTCGCTGGAAGATAGCGACCGCGTGAGAAAGGCCTGTTTGGAATACCTGCGGACAAAATGTGTCGATATCTACCCGGAGCGGCCGGATATTTTCAAGGAGTTGCAGAGTCTAGCCGGACAACTTCAGGGCCGCCTGGAGGTCCCCCGCTTGCGCTGGAAGTATGCGTGGATGAAGCCGGTGTTTGGGCGGAAGGCAGCGAAATGGGCCCAGGTGGGACTGCCACACATGAAGATTTCGTTAGTCAGACATTTCGACCGAGCATTGTTTGAGTGGGAAGGCCGGGAAGAGGCCCTTAGCTACACCACCCCGCTCCGAGCCTCACTGAAAGGGACCAGCCGGGATCACGCATGATTTGGACAACACCTGAGGAAATACAAATTTACAGAAAGACGCGGGAAATCGCGTTCGATTGCCGCTTCCTCCTCGGCGACTACCCCGGCGCATGGCACAACCCACGAGAGAAAAGTTCGAGACGTCCCTCACCGGAAAAAGATGTGCCCCGAGGTCACTACGGCACTCAGTGAGACAAGAAATGGGAAGAGATTTTGATAAGAACCAGCAAATCCTCGGGGGGCTGCCCAATTTGAAGGCGTCCAGGCCAACTCATGAGATCGGTGTGGCCCTGCTTACCGGCGGTGGCGACAAGCACTACGCATTCGGTCTAGCAACCGCGCTCATCTCAAAGGAGACAGCCCTGGACTTCATCGGAAGCGATGATCTTGATTGCTCGGAATTTCACGGCAAGCCCGGAATGAACTTTCTTAACCTGCGAGGCGATCAGCGGCCGAATGCCAGCATCGTAAGAAAGGTCACAAGGGTGACGATGTACTACGGCAAGCTGATTCGCTACGCTGCGACAGCCAAGCCTAGAATCTTTCACATTCTCTGGAACAATAAGTTCGAGCTTTTTGATCGAACGCTGCTTATGCTTTACTACAGGTTCCTGGGAAAAAAGATCGTCTTTACAGCGCACAATGTGAATGCTGGCAGGCGGGATTCTGAGGACACGCGCCTCAATCGGCTTACGCTGAGGATCCAATACCGGCTTGCCGACCACATCTTCGTTCATACGGAAAAAATGAAGCTTGAACTCATCGAGGAGTTTGGCGTGCAAGGGGGCCGGATCACCGTCATTCCGTACGGGATCAATAATGCGGTTCCGAACACGAACCTCACCGTGAGCGAGGCGAAGCATCGACTGGGCATCCATGGTCACAAAAGGACAATTCTTTTTTACGGCAGAATCGCACCTCCCAAGGGGCTCGATTACCTTATCACCGCATTTCAACAGACCTTGGCCCGGCGTGAGGATTATCAATTGATCATTGCGGGCAGGCCGGACAGGTGTGAGAGATATTGGACCGCAATCAGGGAAGCGATCCATGAGGACGTGCAGAGGGGGCGAATTCTGCTTAGGGCGGAGTTCATTCCAGATGACGAGACGGAAGTCTATTTCAAAGCGGCAGACGTTCTCGTTTTGCCATACAGGGAAATCTTTCAAAGCGGCGTCTTGTTCCTGGGATATAGTCTCGGCCTGCCTGTTCTCGCAGCCGACGTGGGCTCCCTGAAGGATGATATTGTCGAGGGCAAGACGGGGTTTGTATTCAGGCCCGAAGATCCAGTTGACCTGGCAAGGACCATCGAAAGGTATTTCGCGAGCGACTTATTCGCAAACTTGAGCAGCCGCAGGCTGGAGATACGAGATTACGCGACGGAGCGGCATTCCTGGGACGTGGTCAGTCAGATGACCATGGCCGTTTATGCCGGGTTGCTTGGTATGCCCACGCCAGAGGAACTGTTGAATCGTGAGGCATCGAGCGCTTCACTTGATGTGAAGGCCCCTTCATAAAAACGCCAGTGTCCTAGCCGTTTACTTTGGCTCCTCCATACTCTCCAATTGATCCAGGTCCCAAGAATTCAGCATGCCAGCCGCACAACAGTTGACAAATCCGTTTAGCACCGAACATCTGCACGCCGACCTGAAAGGCCGGTCTGTTCGCGGGGGGATGCTGACACTAACCTCGCAGGGCGCCATGTTCGTTATCCAATCAATCTCCACGGTGGTACTGGCGCGACTGCTGCTCCCCGCCGACTTCGGACTTGTGGCTATGGTCACTGCCATCACGGGATTGGGCCAAGCGTTTTCGGATCTTGGCCTATCTGAGGCGACCATCCAGCGCCAGGAGATCAGCCATCATCAAGTCAGTACATTGTTTTGGATCAACGTGGCTATCGGGATGACACTCATGCTGGTCACGGTAGCTCTGGGTCCCGCTTTGGCTTGGTTCTATCGGGAATCCCGGCTCAAGGATATCACTTTCCTGGTGTCTCTTACGTTCCTCATCGGCGGTCTGAGGGTACAGCACGATGCGCTTCTCAGACGCCAGATGCGGTATGTTTCCCTAGCTATTCGGGATGTGGCTGCCTATGCTCTAGCTGTTCCTGTTGCCATATTCATGGCTTGGAGAGGGGCTGGCTACTGGGCAATAGTCGCTCTCCCCCTAATCCTGAATTTCACAGGTATGGCGCTTTCCTGGGTAATGGTCAGATGGATTCCGGGCCTGCCCCGCCGCGACGCCAAGGTTGGTTCCTTGATCGTCTTTGGCGGTAATGTTGCCGCCTCTTACGTCATCATGGCTGTGAATCGCAGCGCTGACGCGGTTCTTACGGGTTGGTATTGGGGAGCCGGTCCGCTGGGGTTGTATTCGAAAGCCTACAATCTCCTTATGCTGCCCGTCCGCCAGCTTGGTACCCCGGCCCGCAGCGTTGCTGTCCCCGCTTTCAGCAGGCTCCAGACCGATCCCGAGCGCTTTGCGCGTTACTATCTGCGCTGCGTTAATCTCATCATGTGGATCACCGCTCCAGTTTTCGGCTTTCTTTTCGTTGCCGCGGGACCGGTGATTATTCTGGTACTTGGGAGCAAGTGGCGGGAAGCTGCGCCCGTTTTCCAGATTCTTGTGATCTCGGCTTTGGGGCAATTGCTTCTTGAATCGACCATCTGGTTGTTTGTGGGGCGGGGACAATCACAACGGCTTCTCAAACTACTGGTGATCATTTCCCCCATCATCATCGTCAGCTTCTTGATCGGCTTGCCCTTTGGCATCAAAGGTGTGGCCCTATCGGGTTCTCTGGTTCTGCTCGCGATTCTCCCATGGATACTCCAATTCGCCTACCGGGGCACCGACTTGACCTTGCCGCGCCTTGGGCGGGCTATTATGTACCCGGTTTCCCTGGGCATCGCCGGTGTTTTTCTGGCGGAACTTGCCCTGCACTTGATCGCTCCGCAAGGTGTCGTTTTGCAGCTTCTGGTTGCTGCCATGGGCTTTGCAGCGGCTTCTTCGCTCTCGGCACTCATTCCTCCCGTTAGAGAGGAAGCTTTATCTCTTAGGAAGTTATTTAGCGAAATGCGCCTGTCCGGCCAGACCACCTAGGCCCAAGCCAACTCAGCGCTCGCAACGCATACGGTGTGCCCTAAGTCTCGGCCACATCCCCAGAAATCATGACTCAATTGCTAATCGAAGCCGGCCGCACCGAACGGCAGTATTGGCGGGATCTTTGGCGCTACCGGGAGTTGTTCTACTTCCTTGCCTGGCGCGATGTACTCGTGCGCTACAAGCAAACCTTCGTGGGCGTGGGCTGGTCGGTCATCCAGCCGCTATTGACGATGATTGTGCTGACGGTGGTTTTTGGCAAATTGGGCAAAATGCCTTCCGGGGGGCTCCCGTATCCGCTGCTGGTTCTTTGCGGAATGCTGCCATGGCAGTTCTTTTCCACAGCGATGGCTGAGAGCGGCAACAGTCTCGTGAGGAACTCCAATTTGATTACCAAAATCTACTTCCCGCGGCTCGTCATCACGGCGAGCACTGTGATCACCAGCTTTGTGGATTTCCTTATCTCCGCTATCTTCCTCGCCGTCTTGATGATCGGTTATCGCTACCCGCCTCCTGCAGCCGTGCTATTCCTGCCGTTCTTTGTGGTGCTGGCGTTCGGGGCCGCGCTCGGGGTTGGTCTGTGGGTGGCTGCCCTGATGGTCAAGTATCGGGATTTCCGTTTTATTGTCCCGTTCATGGTGCAGTTCGGTCTATATATCTCGCCGGTCGGCTTCCAGAGCAGCGTCGTTCCGGAACGGTTTCGCCTGCTTTACGCACTCAACCCGATGGTGGGAATCATAGATGGTTTCCGCTGGTGCCTCTTGGGCGCACACAACAACATCTATAGGCTAGGGCTCGCCATCTCCGTGATTGTCGTGATCGTTCTCCTTACTTCGGGAATCTGGTATTTCAGAAAGACCGAGAGAACCTTTGCTGATGTGATTTAATTGATAAACGAGGCGCCTTCCACCATCCCCGCCATGCCCAGTGCTGCCATCACCATCGAGAATCTCGGCAAACGATACACCCTCGGCCATCAAGGAGCCCAGGGAGACGGCCTGCGCCATGCAATCGAGGGCGCGGTGCGGGCACCGATCGCATGGCTTCGGTCCCGCTGGCAAGGAAAGTTGCAGCACGCGGATTTCTGGGCGTTAAGGAATGTTTCCTTTCAGATCCAACAGGGTGAAGTGGTAGGAATCATTGGCCGCAACGGTGCGGGCAAGAGCACCCTGTTGAAACTCCTGAGCCGAATTACTGTTCCTACTGAGGGGAGAATCTGCATCGACGGCCGGACCGCGAGCCTCCTCGAGGTGGGCACCGGATTTCATCAGGAACTCACCGGACGCGAAAACATCTTCCTTAATGGCGCCATCCTGGGAATGACCCGCGCCGAGATCGTTCGCAAATTTGACGAGATCGTCGCTTTCTCCGAAATTGAAGAGTTTCTCGACACGCCCGTTAAACACTACTCGTCCGGTATGTATGTCCGCCTGGCCTTTGCGGTGGCCGCCCACCTTGACCCCGAAATTCTGATCGTCGACGAGGTGCTCGCAGTTGGCGACGCCGCATTCCAAAGGAAATGCCTCGGAAAGATGGGAAGCTTTGCCCAGAGCGGAAGGACGGTCCTGTTCGTTAGCCACAATATGGAAGCCGTCCGCAGCCTATGCCAAAGGGGTGTCTGGCTAAAAGAGGGCAGGGTGCATGAAGACGGAAAGGCGGATGAAATCGTCGAGGCCTATTTCAACAGTATCTCCAATGAAAGCTCTTTTTCCTGCGCGAATCTGGATTATGGGCTGACTATTCGGAAGGTGGTTTTAAGAAACGACAAGGGGAAGGAAAGCAGCCAGTTTCGTCCCGGTGACGACTTGGTCGTGGAAATATCGTACGACGCACAAAAACGCATCGAGAAGCCCATCATAGCGCTGGGAGTGTTGGGAATTAACGGCTCCTGCTTCACTTCCAATATGCTCTTGGACGGACACCGGCCTGATTCCTTGCAGGGCGCCGGTAAGATAACATGCACCTTCCGTTCCATTCCTTTGCTGCCACAAAACTATACAGTTAAATTGATCGTCCGAGCGGCTAACGTAAAAGACCAGATAATTCGCTATCAGGAAGTGGCTTATTTTAACGTGGTCGGAGATTTGGCTGAATATGGTTATAAGGGGGAATTTCTGACGAATGCGCGCTACTCAACACCTGTTGTTGTGCCCTATGAATGGCGGTTACCGGACGGCACCACGGTAGCCGTGGCATTAAGCCGGCCAGCCCCTGATGGCGCAGTGGATATTTCGCCCAAGGTCAGGGGCAGCCATCCCTGACTGCAGACGCCCGAGCTGCTCGGTCCGGCTTGAGGCCGCCCATAAATGGTTGTTTCTCATGGACCACCGACCTACACGCCATCAATCATGTCCCCAGTCGACCCTTGATGCAAAACCTGAAAAGATATGCGACGGCTGCAACCACACCGGGGGAACTGCGTCCTCATTAGCAACACCTGACCGCATGAAAGTGTTTTTCGTGGGTGACAATCGTGCGGCAATAAACTGGGGCCGTGCCGCAAGTATCGCGCTCAGTCAGTTGTTATCTGGCGCCTTCCACATCAGCGGCCGCATTACGGGCGACTTTTTCGACTTGTCTACGGCCGAAGCCGGGTACGTAGGCACTTTGATGCCACCAAGATACTATCGGCACTTTCGGTACCTGCTGCTCAGACAGTGGCGACGGCCCATTGCGTGGTACATCGGGCTGGAAAAACTGTTTGGAGCCAAAGATTTCATTGCCGAGGATCCGACTGTAAGCGTCGACAATCTATTGGCTCACAAGCACCGGTATCCGGCTCTCGACCGAATTTACCGACAAGCCACGGAAGCCGACCTGTTGGTCCTTGACGGAGACGGCGACGTCATTTTTTCGACGCCGCCCCGCCGGCACACCCTCTTCCTTCTGGCGATGATCGAACTAGGCATTCGCCTGAAAAAGCCGGTTTTCCTCGTGAACTCGATGATTTCTGATTGTCCGTTGAGCGGGAGGAATAATGCAACGCTCGCGGCGGCCAGGCGATTGTTCGCGCAATGCCGGGCCGTGACGTTGCGCGACCCTGAATCCCTGGAGTATGTTCAAAGGGAAATGCCGGAGGCGAACTCCACCTTCGTCCCTGATTCGCTCTTTGCCTGGTTTTCACTCTACGCAAGCGGCAGTTCCTGTCCCCCGTTGAACGGCGACTTTTTGCTGCCTTATCCTGAGAAAGATGAATATTGGGGAAAACTCGATTTTTCTCAACCGTACATCTGCATCGGTGGAGGAGCCTTGGCCGCCAGCCAGCCTAATAAGTCGGCACAGTGTTATGCGCGGCTCGTTGACGCGATCAGGCAACTTGGATATCACGTCTACCTGACTGAAAATGATCTGCCGGATTCATTTTTACACCGCGTCGCCAGAGAAAAGAATGTTGGGATAGTTCCAGCCGGCGCCCCTATCCTCTTGTGCGGGGCCGTCTTGGCCCATGCCCGATTGTTCATCTCCGGGCGTTATCACCCTTCGATTCTTGCGTCGCTTGGTGGCACTCCTTGCATTTTCCTGGAGTCGCATGCGCACAAGATGGGCAGCTTGGCGCGGGTGCTGGAATATGACGCTTCCCAGCAATTCAATGCCTTTCCCGACGATTCCGAAATTGCCGAGATTGTATCATCTGCGCGGAAGTGCCTTGATCAGGGCGAAGTCCTACGAGCCCGCATCAGTCAAGTGGCGAAATTGCGTTGCGATGAGGCAACCGCGTTGCCAGCCTTACTGCAACGGCACATGAATGGCTAGCGAGCCAGATTCACGGAGGTTTTTCTGCAAACCGGGCAAGACATGGATGCAATTGTTGTAATTGGCGGCGGCGGCCATGCAAAGGTCGTGATCAGCATTCTTCGCAAGCTGAAACGCTACCACATCCTCGGCTATACCGACCTGCAAGATCATAGAGCGGTGCTAGAAGCTCCTTATCTCGGATCTGACCGTGAGCTGGCCGCCCTGGTTGCGGGGACGAAAAAACTCAATGCTGTGCTCGCCGTGGGCCAGGTTGGTCTGGGGGAGAAGCGGTCCGAACTTTGGATGCGATTGCATTCACCCGCCCTATCCTTTCCTCTGATCATTTCGCCCGACGCCATCGTCAACGAGGGAGTATCCGGTGGCGAAGGCGCCGTGGTGATGGACGGAGCAGTCATTAACAGCGGGGCGACCATCGGCCGAGGTGCGATCGTGAATACGAACAGCACCGTTGAACACGATGCCGTGTTGGCTGACTGGGTCCACGTCGCCCCAGGAGCTACGATCTCAGGAGGGGTGGTGGTAGGGCAATTCTCGATGATCGGCGCCGGGGCAACGGTTATTGAAGGAATCAAAATCGCGGCCGGCTGTATGGTCGGAGCAGGGGCGGTCGTTGTGCATGATCTTACGGAGCGGGGCGTTTATGTCGGCAACCCGGCCCGCCGGATAAAATAGGTATCCTATGCCGCACGTATTCATCATTGCCGAGGCGGGGGTCAACCACAACGGGTCCATTGATCTTGCCCTGCGCTTGGTCGACGCAGCCAAAGCCAGCGGTGCCGATGCAGTCAAGTTCCAGACATTTCGGGCTGATCTGCTCGCCACCCGGTCCGCTCACAAGGCGCCTTATCAAGAGCGTACGACGCAAGACTCGGAATCCCAATTCGAGATGCTCGAGCGGTTGGAATTGGACGCCGCTGCCCACCAGCGCCTGATCAACCATTGCCGGCAGATCGGAATCCAGTTTCTGTCCAGTCCGTTCGACGTGCAAAGCGCCGACTTACTCGCCACCATGAACGTGCCGCTGTACAAAGTTCCGTCGGGTGAAATCACCAACCTGCCTTTCCTTCAGCACCTAGCCCGAAAAGGCCGGCCTTTGATACTGTCAACCGGGATGTCGACTTTGGGGGAGGTGGAAGAGGCCGTGCACGTACTGCAGGCCGCAGGCGCCTCGCAATTGACACTGTTGCATTGCGTAACCGAGTACCCCGCACCGTATGCCGAGGTTAATCTCCGCGCCATGCAGACGCTTAAGACCGCCTTTGGCCTGCCCGTGGGTTACTCGGACCATACCCCGGGCATCGATATTGCCATTGCTGCGGTGGCCTTGGGTGCCGAGGTGATTGAAAAGCATTTCACGCTGGATCGTTCGCTCCCCGGACCGGATCACGCTGCTTCCCTTGAGCCGGCCGAGCTCCAGCAGATGGTGGCGGCCATCCGCCATGTTGAGGTGGCGCTCGGCACCGGCATCAAGGCTCCCGCCACGTGTGAACTCCCCAACCTTCCGGTTGCCCGTAAGAGCGTGGTAGCGGCCCGCCCACTGCCCAAGGGACACCAACTTGTGGCGGCTGATTTAGATATCAAGCGCCCGGGAAGCGGGCTCGCCCCGAAGCTCCTGCCAGCGTTGATCGGGCGCACTCTCCGTGCCAATCTCGCCAAAGACGACATCATCAACTGGAATCATCTGGCGTGACTCGGGTCAAATCTGCGTGGTCACTATCAGCCGGGCTGACCTCCGACTCTTCTTCCGATTATTAAAGGCCATTCAGGTGCATCTTTTATGTCCAACGATTCCGTGAACTTGATTCTCTCTGCGAAGCGGTGCACGGGAGACCGCATGACAAATACGTCTCCCGACGGTACGTTTAATGCTGAATCCAGCATCGAGGTTCCCGGGCGATCGGAGCGGCGGACGTCGGTTGTCATGATGTTGGGGTTCCTGCCGTGGATAGCAGTGGTGTTTTATACCGCGGGTGGCTGGGCTGCCCTTAACTTCTTCGTGTACGCGATCTTGGTTTTTGCGGCTGGCTACGCCATCGTAACTGTGGCGCTGCCTGCCCCTGCCCGAGCCCAAATTCTCGTTCTCGCTCCCGCGGTCGGCATCCTGGCGATCTCGGCTCTGACCGCGTTCTGGGTGAGGCTGGGCCTTCCACTCATATGGGCCCCGGTTCTTTGGCTTGGACTGACGGCGGCCGGAGTGCGGGGTCTCTGCCGCGATCGTGCCTGTTGGGCGAAAAGCGCCGTTGCTTACGGCTTAACGCTGGCCCTCTTTTCCGCGCTGATCTGTGCGGTGTACTTCCTTCCAACGGCTTGCAACGACCTTGTCCAGCGCCGCGACGGGAGCTTCAACTGGATGTACGTGGATACGCAACAGTTCCACTCAATAGCTGCGAGCATAAAGAGCGGCGGGAGTCCACCGAAAACCCCCGGAACAGTCACTGCTGAACTTCTTTACCACTTTGGACCCTATGCACCGGCCGCTGCCATTTCCAAGTTTGACGGACTCGACCTTGGGGACGCCGTGGCCCGCGTGACGCGCGGCGCTTCGCTCTGGGCGCTCGTACTCTCATGCTTTGGACTTGGCACGCTCCTGTCGCTCAAGGCTACCGGCAAGAAATTCGGGGGGATCATATCCGTCGCCGGACTTTTCTTCTACGGTTCGCTGCTGTCCCTATTCGCCGCCGCGAGGACCAGCTCCGGCCATGTGATCGGAGCTATCCTCTTCAATATTCCCGACATCGGGGTGCTCGCCGATGGGGGTCCTTTCGACCATCTGCGTGCCGGGCATTCGGTGCTTCACGGCCTTGTCGCTATTACGGCGACCATCGGGCTGTGCCTGGCTGAAAGGGAGCGGGAATCGGCACTCAGTTGGCGGGGCGTCATTTTGCTGGTGCTGCCAGCACTCGTGGTCCCGGTCAACTCGGTGTCTGCCTTGTACTGCGTCGGCGTTGCAGGCATTCTCTTGTTTTGGGGGCGTCTCCGGGAAACACGGCCGTGGCTGCCGATTATTCTGATGTTCAGTCTGTTTCTCGGAGCTTGGACTACTATGGGTTACAGCCACTCCCCGGACGCGGCGCAAGTGATGATCAATGAGCACGTGACTTGGCAATGGTGGACGTTTGCGGTGTGGTTAATGGTCGGCCTGGGATTCCGGATCGTGGGCTTCCGCTGGATCTCACAACCCTTGAAGGAGCCTCTTTCTGCTCTGGTCCTAACCAGCGTCCTGGGATTGCTGGCGATTTCCCTCCTGCTCATTCTCAGAGATGGCGGCGCGTATTACGGCATATATTTTTTGCAGCCCATCATCAGCATATTTGCCTTCTCTCGGGTGACCTCTGGATGTTGGCACGGCGTCGAACGTTCCCAAATGATCGCGGAGTGGCTCAGGCTGGCGAAAACGGCCATGATCCTGTTGACTGCGGGCGGCATATTGATCGGCTGCGTCGCCTTTGCGACTCATCACCACACAGGCATAACACACTTTGGGCCCAAGCTCCTTCTGTCCTTCCTACTGCTCTCACTCCTGGCCGGCATTTCGGCGGTGATGAAGCGCAGCTGCCAATTTTCGACAGTCAGTTCTGCAGTTCTTATGGGCGTACTGATGGTGGGTTTTCTGGGCTGGACCCCGAATTGGCTCAGATACGGCCTGGGAGAGGTTAAGACGGGCATAACTTATGGGCCTGGCGAAGTTCTCGGGTTGCGGCGTCTCGGCGAACTCATGCCGCCGGGCGAGCGGTTTGCGACGAACAAACATGACCCGGGTGTGGAAAGCCTTGCGCCACCCAACGAGCGCTCCTACGGCTACTCTGCGCTGTCCGAGCGTCCCGTACTTCTCGAGGGATACTTGTCTCGAGGCGAAAACCTGCTCCCGTGGTTTAAAACTCTGTTTCACGACAACGACTTCCTCTTCACCACTACCAACCCGGAAACCCTGCGCGACATCGCCAGGACATGGCACGTCCGATGGCTTGTCGCTCGACCTGGCACCGACTTATCGTTGCCAAGGCCATTACCCGCGTGGCTGGTTGAGCAGCAAGACTGCGGCGACCTTAGGATTTACCGGATCGACTAACCCTGCGCGTTCCCACACGCAACCAAATCAGGCTCCATAGAGCGATGCTGAACTGCGATGCTCAGCATTTATCTTGGCGACCTTACATATACAACGTTGTCGCTAGCCACTGATGCGTTTCCACTCAACATCGGATTCATCGCGGCCTATACCGACAAAACCTTCGGTAAGGAAGTCGATCTAAAGCTGTTCAAATATGTTGAGGATCTGGAACAAGCTATCCATGAGAAGCCACCCGACATTCTTGGCCTGAGCAACTACCCTTGGAATTTCAACCTGGGACTGGAATTCTTCAGCATGACCCGGGCGCTATCGCCCGAGACAATCTGCGTGATGGGCGGCCCGAATATTCCTCTGGAAGAGGAAGGGCGCACTCAGTTCATCAAGCGCAATCGCCTGATCGATTTCTACGCCTACCTGGAGGGCGAGGAAGCATTCGCCTCGCTCGTGGCTCGCGCGCTTGAGACCGGTGCGGACCGCGAAAAAATGAAATCGACCCCCCTCGATGGCTTCATCCACCGCATGAGTGATACTGAGGTCATGAAAGGGACCATGCTTTCCCGGCGGCGAAACCTTGACGAAATCCCTTCTCCATATCTCACGGGGTTCATGGACAAGTTTTTCGACGGTAAGCTCTCCCCGATGATGGAAACCAACCGCGGGTGCCCGTTCTCCTGCACCTTTTGCCATGAGGGAAACCAGCTTATTTCCAAGGTGAACCATTTCAGTCTTGACCGCGTGAAAGCGGAATTGGACTACATCGCATCCGTCGTGAAAAAAGCCCCAATCCTGATTTCGAATCTGATTTTTGCCGACCCGAATTTTGCCATGTACGAGCGGGACTACGAAATCGTCGAACACATCGAAGGAATTCAGCAAAAGCAGAACTGGCCGCGCTCGATTTTCGCTTCGACCGGCAAGAACAAGAAAGAGCGCATTGCCAGGGCGCTTCGAAAGCTGAATGGCTCCATGTCGATGTGGATGTCTGTCCAGTCGATGGACCCTGATGTGCTCAAGGAAATCCAGCGCGACAATATCAGCACTTCCCAGATGATGGCTCTGGCGAGCGTATATCAGGAACTGCGCCTGCCCACCTTTTCGGAACTCATCTTGGGCCTACCGGGTGATTCTTATGACCGGCATGTGAAATCGCTCTCAGCGGTAGTCGAGGCGGGGATCGACGTCATCGAGACGTACTCATGCATGTTGCTGAATGGCACGGAGCTCAATACGGCCGCAAGCCGGGCGGCGCATAAGATTGGCTCGCATTTCCGAATCTTACCGCGCGACTTCGCGAAACTCGGCAACGGGCGCGTTGCAGTCGAGATTGAAGAGGTCATCAGTTCCACGAGCACGATGTCATTCGAGGACTATAAAGAGGCCCGAAAACTCCATATGATGGTCGCGGCTGTCTATAATGGCGGCGGCTTCAGTCCGCTGCTAAGGTTACTGCGGCAGAGGAAAGTCTCAATAATCGGGTTACTCCAAAAGATGATCGCGGATATCAGATCCGCGCCAGCTTCCGTGCAGGCGGTTTTCGACTCGTTTGTCCGGCTGACAAAAGAGGAGCTTTGGAACTCTGAAGAGGAGCTCCGGGCTTATGTGCGCGCGGACAACAATTACGAGAAGCTGCTCAAAGGGGAAATCGGCATCAACCTTATTCAAACGCACACGGCCATGAGCTTGTCAGTGATGGACGATTGGGTTAAATACGTCTTCGACACAGCGAACAGCATACTGGGCGAGGACATCCAAAATGACAGTGAGAGCTCGGCCATTTTCGCCGATGTCCAGGCCTTCTGCGCCGGACGTGTGCACAACATTTGGGGCAACGACCGCAACGAGGATAATCCCTGCGCCCTCTTGTGCTACGATATCGAAAGTTGGATGCGCAGCCCGCTTTCCACGCCTCTCTCGCAGTACAAATTCGGGAGCCCCGTAATGTATCAGTTTGGCTTTCCCAAGGCCAAGCAGGAGGAGATGACTGCGCAGATCCTGCGTTACGGGACTACCACCACCGGGATCGGCCGCATCATGGCGCAAATGGGTCGAGACCGGATCTGGCGGGAACCCGAGGTTGTGGAATTACCCGGCCCTGCCCAACCACCTCAACACGCAGAGATCGATTATTGTGAACAGACGTAAAATTTGTGTGGTGACAACAAGCCGGTCCGATTTCGGTCTGCTTCACGGACTCCTGAATTGCATCCGCGCTGACCGGGCTCTGAGACTCCAGGTGATCGCGTCAGGTACGCATTTATCCCCGGAATTTGGACTAACCACACGGGAGATTGAGGCCGCGGGCATTAGGATCGACCGGAAAGTCGACTTGCAACTGACCGGCGGGTCCGGCTTGGCCAACGCCAAATCCATTGGTCGCGGACTTCCCCTCTTTGCCGACGCCCTGATGGAGTTGCACCCCGCCCTCGTCGTCTTGCTGGGAGACCGTTTCGAACTGTTTGCACCTGCAATCGCCGCCCTGATGCTGCGGATTCCTATCGCGCACATTCACGGAGGCGAACGCAGCGAGGGCGCCATCGACGAATCCGTGCGCCATGCCATCACCAAGATGGCTTCGCTGCACTTTCCTGCGACCGAATCATACCGCCAGCGCATCATTCAGATGGGGGAATCCCCCGAGCGCGTCATCAATTTTGGCGCCCCGGGGCTGGATCAGATTTACGAGACGCCACTGATGTCGCGCGCCCAACTCGAAGGGGACCTCGGACTGTCGCTCCAGGAACCGGTTGCCCTCGTCACCTATCATCCTGCCACCCAGGATCCGGGCAGCGGAGAAACCCAGGTGCGCAATCTCGTGGCTGCAATCAAGGCAAGCAAGCTCAACGCCGTCTTCACCATGGCCAACGCGGACGCCCAAGGGGCCCTTATCAACGCGCGGTTGCGCGCCCTGTGCGGGCAAACTCCCGAAAAATTTAAGTGGATCCCTCATCTGGGCCACCGCCGCTATCTGAGCTGCCTGGCGCACGTTGCCGTCATGGTGGGAAACTCCTCCAGCGGATTGACCGAGGCACCCTCGTTTCGACTTCCCGTGGTGAATATCGGCGATCGACAGCGTGGCCGGATTCGGGCAAAAAACGTAATCGATGTTCCCTCCTCCCGGAATGCAATTCTACAGGCAATCAAGCGGGCCATCTCTCCGCGTTTCCGGACCTCCCTCCGCGGCATGCGCAATCCTTATGACCGCTTTCACGACGGGCGCACCAGTGAACGAATCAAGGATGTCCTGAAACAGATCCGTCTTTCCGACGAGTTATTGAAGAAAAGCTTTCACGATTTGTCGTAGCCCTGCAACCAGGGTTCCGGCCCGCCTTCATGCCGTCAAATCTGCCAGGATCACTCAAGACGACTCCCATGGATGACCACGTTAAGCCGTTTCTCGTGCCCCAGACGCATACCATCCGGCAAGCGATGGAGCAGTTAGAGAAAACAGAAGAAAAAATTGTCTTTGTCGTCGACGCGGAGTCACGGCTGATCGGCGCACTGACGGATGGCGACATCCGGCGCTGGATCTTGTCCGACGGAGACCTGAAGGCGCAGGTGTTTCAGGTCTGCAACCGCAAGCCCTATGTGGCGGAAGAGGGCTTCAAAACTGCGCAAGTCCGGGCTGACATGCTGAACGGCAATCTCGGCTGCGTTCCCGTGGTCAATCCGGCCCGGGAAATAGTGCGATTGTTGTTCTGGAAGGAGCTGTTTCAAGGTGAAGTAGCCATCAAACTCAAAGGCCGCCTGAGTCTGCCGGTAGTGATCATGGCCGGCGGTCAAGGGACAAGGCTCGCGCCTTTCACCAATGTTCTCCCCAAACCCCTCATCCCCGTGGGCGACAAGACGATCATCGAAATTATCATCGATCAATTTCTGCCCTACGGTCTCGACCGGTTCCACCTCTCGGTTAATTACAAGTCGAAGATCCTGAAGTCGTTTTTTGAAGAGCTGGCTCCAAGCTACTCCGTGGTCTATCTGGAGGAGAACGAGCCGCGCGGTACAGCCGGGGGCCTCCGAGCGCTTTATTCGCCTACACCGGAACATCTGATCGTCACCAACTGCGACATCGTGATCCAAGCGGACTTCGCCGAGCTGGTGTCATTTCATACGGACAACAATTACGATCTCACCCTGGTCGCTTCCCTCAAGGACTATCACATTCCGTACGGAGTGTGCGAACTGGAAAAGGGCGGCAGCCTTGCCCGCATCAAGGAAAAGCCTCAATACAGCTTTCTTGTAAACACCGGCATGTATGTCGTGCGCCGCGACCGCCTTGGTTTGATCCCGGAAGAAACGCGATGCGACATGACCGATTTCATCGAGCTGATTAAAACAGCCGGCGGGCGCGTCGGCGTTTTCCCGATCGGCGAGAATGCGTGGATCGACACGGGGGAATGGACTGAATACCGCAAGGCCATCGATCTGCTCGGCAGGCTTGGCGGGCGCGCGCCAATTGAATGACGAAGGCGGCACAACACATCTCATGCTGAATGGAAAACGAGTCATCGCGGTGGTCCCCGCTCGCGGCGGAAGCAAATCGGTGCCCGGAAAAAACATCCGGCCGCTCGGCGGTAAGCCGCTGCTTGCATGGTCGATTGATGTCGCGCGGCAGATGAGCGAGATCGACCGCATTATTGTCTCGACCGACGACGCGCAGATTGCCTCCGTCGGCCGGGCCCATGGCGCCGAGATTTACGCGCGCCCGCCGCATCTTGCGACCGACGAATCCCTGGTCATCGACGCCCTCAAGGATCTCCTCCAGACGCTAAGAGCAGAAGGGGAAACGGCCGAGTGGATCGTTCTGCTTGAAGCGACCTGCCCTCTGCGCACGGTGGAGGATGTCCGCGAATGCCTGAAGCTCGTCGGCGAAGGCGGCTATGATTCGGCCGCCACCTTCAAGGATGCCGAATTGAATCCGCACCGGGCCTGGCGTATCGTTAATGGCTCCCCGGAAGTGTTCATTGCCGGCGCCGTTCCATGGCTGCCCCGGCAGAGGCTGCCGAAGGCATACCAATTGAATGGTGCGGTCTATCTATTCCGAGCGAGTTTACTTGCGCAGGAAGCCAAATCCCTGTTAGTGGGAAAGGTTGGCGCCGTGCTGATGCCCCGGGACCGATCCCAAGATATCGATGAAAGCATAGATTTCACCATAGTTGAAGCTATTCTGGTAAAATCCCGGCCATGAACAAATCACTGCAACAGTTACTTTCCTTGAAAGGCAAAACCGCGGTCGTTACTGGCGGCGCCGGCTATCTCGGAACCGCCATCTGTGAGACCCTCGCCGAATTGGGCGCAAACCTCGTCATCGCCAGCCGGGACCGGGCGAAATGTGAGAAAAGGTGTGAGGAAATCGTCCGGCTGGCCGGAGGCTCAATCCAGGCAGTTGGCTTGGAGCTCGACGTGTTGAAAAAGGATTCTGCCCCGGCGTTTTTTGACCAGGTACACGAGCACTTCAAAGCCGTAGACATCCTCGTGAACAATGCATGGTCCGGCAACAAGAACTCTTGGGAGTCCATCACCGATGTGGACTGGGACCATGACATCAACATGAGCCTAAACTCGGTTTTCCGCCTGACCAAAGCGGCTTTCCCTGATCTGAAGACCACCCGGGGAGTGATCCTCAACATCGCCTCAATGTACGGCCACATCGGACCCGACTACCGGATATATGATGGCAAGGAGTTCGCGAATCCGCCAAGTTACGGTGCGGCCAAAGCCGGGGTCATTCAATTTACCAAATACCTTGCCAGCTTCCTGTCGCCCCACGGCATTCGCGTCAACGCCCTAAGCCCCGGCGCCTTTCCGCATCCGCCGGTTCAAAAGCATGAGGGATTCATGCAGAGGCTTGGCTCCAAGAATCCGATGAACCGCATTGGCCAGCCCGAGGAGCTCAAGGGCGCCGTTGCGTTGCTCTGCTCCGATGCCGGAAGCTACATCACCGGACAAAACATTTGTGTCGATGGCGGTTGGGCAATATGGTGAAATCCATTGGGATCATGGGATTAAGCGAAGGGAACGGGCACCCGTTCTCCTACAGCTCCATTATCAACGGGTATTCGCCGGAGGGGCTGGCGGCCTCCGGATGGCCGGGCATCTACGAATATGTCCGGCGCCGTCACGCGTCGGAATTCGGAATGGCTGGCTGGACCGTAACGCACGCTTGGACCCAGTATCCCGAATCGACGAAGAAATTGTGTGCCGCCGCCCGCATTCCCAATGCCGTTGACGACTATCGGGAATTTCTGGGCAAGGTCGATGCCGTCATCGTTGCTCGCGACGACTACGAATCGCATTTTCAGATGGCCATGCCCTTCCTTGAGGCCGGTCTGCCGGTGTTCGTGGATAAGCCGCTCAGCTTGGAAATCTCCGAATTGCGCGCCTTCAAACCGTATCTCGAGAAGGCCCAATTGATGTCCTGTGCCGGCATGCGCTATTCCCGCGAGCTGGACGAGCCGCGGGCGGATCTGGCTGCTTACGGCCAGTTGAAGTTGATCCGCGGCGCCATCGTCTTGTCGTGGGAAAAATACGGCGTCCATCTGCTGGAAGCGGTCATGGCCATCACGCCCGCGCATCCCGTCTCAGTACGCATGTCGCCGGCCGAACATGCCTCAGCCCTGATCTGCTTCGACGACGGCGTTTTGTTGCAACTTGATGCTCTGGGCGAGTGCCCGCGCACGTTTCACCTCGAGTTTTTCGGCACGAAACGCACGGGAGCATTTGATATTTTCGACAATTTTTCGATGTTCCGCCGCATGCTATGGGAGTTTACCGAATCCATTCGCACGGGCCAGCCGGCCATCCCGCCTGCCCGCACCCTCGAAATCATGCGCGTGCTGATCGCCGGACGATTGGCCCGCAAAGAAGATAGGGAAGTCCTCCTCAATGAAATCTCACTATAAGAGCCTTTTTGAATTAAATGGAAAAACCGCCATTGTCACTGGCGCCGTAGGTATCCTCGGACAGGGATTTTGCCGCGGCCTCGCCGAATTCGGGGCCCAGGTGGTGGTCGTGGACCTCGACGCGGAACGGTGTACGGCCTTCGCCGGGGAGCTCGAGCGCGATTACGGGAGGCCTGCCCTCGGGGTCGCCTGCGATGTGTCCGATCCGGCCTCGGTCGCAAACATGGTCGACGAAGTAGTGAAGCGCTTTGGCGCCATCGATGTCCTTCATAACAACGCCGCTTCCAAGTCTAAGGACCTCGACGCGTTTTTTGCCAGCACGGAAAAGTATTCGCTGCACGAATGGCGGCGAATCATGTCTGTCAATGTTGATGGCATGTTCCTGGTCGCCCAAGCAGTGGGGGGCCAAATGCAAAAGCAAGGAACGGGCGGGAGCATCATCCAGACGGCTTCTATTTACGGTATCGTGTCGTCGGACAAGCGCATCTACGAAGGGTCCTTCTACCTCGGCCGCCAAATCAGCAACCCGGCGGTCTATTCAACATCCAAAGCCGCCGTGGTCGGGTTGACGCGTTATCTTGCGGCCAATTGGGCGGATGCGCAGATTCGAGTCAACGCGTTGGTGCCCGCTGGCGTAGAGAGCGGACAAAACGATATGTTCAAAGCGCGCTACTCTGCCCGAGTCCCCCTTGGCCGCATGGCCCACCCGGATGAAATGGTCGGCGCGCTGGTTTATCTCGCCTCGGACGCCTCGAGCTATGTGACGGGCCACTGCCTGGTGGTTGACGGCGGCCTGAGCGCCTGGTAAGTGCGAAAATGAGCCCCTACAATCTCTTGTCCTCCGAACGCCGCGTGCCAACGGCTATGGCGCTCGTATTTCTGCCCTGGTTAGCCGTGGTGCTTTTCACCGCAGGGCCATGGGCTGCCCTGATCTTCCTCGGATACGCGATCGTGGTGGCTGCGGCAGGCTATGGCATCGTGAGTCTGGCGCTCCCTGCCTCGACCCGAACCCAGGTCATTGTTCTCGCTCCGGCGGTTGGCGTCGTGGCGGTTTCTGCACTCACCGCGTTTTGGCTGAGACTTGGGCTGTCGATTACTTGGGTCCCGGCTCTTTGGCTCGGACTGATGGCGGCCGGGGCGATAGCCCTCTGGAAGGACCGTATCCTCTGGGCGAAGACCACCATCGCTTACGGGGGAGCGCTGGTTGTTCTCTCCACGCTGATCTGCGCGATCTACTTCCTCCCCGGTGCGCGTAACGATGCCGTCCAGCGCCGCGACGGAAGTTTCAATTGGATTTACGTTGACACCCAGTACAACGAATCGATTGCTGCGGACATTGCCGGCGGCGACACCCCGCCGAAACGACCCGGAACGGCGACCGCGGAACTTTACTATCATTTTGGGCCGTATGCCCCCTCTGCGGCCGTTTCCCGTATTAGCGGGCTTGCCTTGGGCGACGCTTATGCCCGTGTCACGCGCGGCGCATCGCTTTGGGCGCTTGTGCTCTCCTGCTTCGGACTGGGCACGCTCCTTTCACTCAAGGCCACCGGCGAAAAATTCGGCGGAATCGTGTCCGTTGCCGGGCTCTTCTTTTACGGGTCGCTGCTCTCCCTTTTCACCGAGGAGACGAGCACCTCGAGCTATGTGACGGGCGCTATCCTCTTCAAGATACCCAACGTACAGGTGCTGGGGAACGGGGGTCCATTCAGCCATCTGATCCTTGGACATTCGGTGCTTCACGGCTTGGGGGCGATAACGGCGATCATGGGCCTCTGCCTGGTTCAAAGGGAGCAGGAAACGGCTTTGACCGCGCGCGGGCTCGTTTTGCTGGCGCTGCCGGCGCTCGCGGTTCCCATGCACTTGGTCGCGGCCATGTACTGTGTCGGCGTAGCGAGCATCCTCCTGTTTTGGGGGCGGCTCGCGTCTGTGCGACCGTGGCTGTCAATCCTGCTGATGTGCTGCCTGTTTCTCGGTGCTTGGGTCATCATGGGCTATAACCGGTCCTCGGACGCGGCGCAAACGACCATCAATCACAACCCGGGTTGGTATTGGTGGACGCTTGTGGTTTGGTTCACAGTTGGCCTGGGATTCCGCATCATGGGCTTTCGCTGGATCTCCAATCCCTTGAAGGACCCTCTTTCCTTATTGGTCATTGCCAGTGTCCTGGGACTCTTGGCGTTTAACCTCTTGCTCAAATTCGAGCACGGCGAGGAGCGCTACGGCATCTATTTCTTGCAAAGCATTTTCAGTGTACTTGCCTTTTCCCGCGTGACGTCAAGATTTTGGCAGCGCGACGAACGGGAGAAGTGGACTGCGGAGTGGCTTAGCGTGGCGAAAAAGGGCATGATCTTTTTTGTCGCTGCCGCCGTATTGCTGCGCATCGCCCTCTATGCCGTTCACAGCGACGCTTGGATAGCTTCCGTTCGCCGCCAGATCGTCCCTTGCATCCTCCTGGCTTTACTCCTGGCCGGCGCATCGGCACTGATGAAGCGCAGCCCGCGGTTTTCAACCGTAGGTTCGGCAGTTCTTATGGGCGCGCTCGCGGTCGGCTTTCTCGGTTGGATATCGCCTTGGCTTAATTTCGGCATGGGGCGAATGAAGATGGACGTAACGGTTTCGCCGGGTGAAGTCCAGGGCCTGAAGCGCCTTGGCGAACTGGCGGCTCCGGACGAGCGGTTTGCGACGAACAAGCATGAAGTGGAGAGCCTGAGGACCCTTCGCGACCGCTCGTACGCCTATGGCACGTTGTCCGAGCGCCCCGTGCTCCTCGAGGGATACGAGTATAAAAGCGTGACCGCGCTCCCGTGGTTTAAGACCATGCTCCAGGAGAACGACCAGCTCTTTAGCACCTCGGACCCAGCGACAGTGCACAATATCGCCGAGACATGGCACGTCCGTTGGCTTGTCGCCCGTCCCGGCACCGACATTTCCCTGCCCCGCCCACTGCCTTCGTGGTTGGTCGAGGAGCCAAACTGCGGCGACCTTAAGATTTACCGGATCAACTAATCCGCCGCAATTCCCATGAACCGAAACGTCACGATCGTGATGTATCATTACGTGCGCGACCTGAAACGATCCCGCTTCCCCGCGATCAAGGGGCTGTCGGTCGAGCGCTTCTGCTATCAACTCGACTACATCCAAGCCCACTACACACCCATCTCGGTCGCGGAACTTCTGGGAGCCTTGGGACCTGAAGGTCAAGACCTGCCGCCGAATCCGATCTTGTTGACCTTCGACGACGGCTACAGGGATCACTTTACCGACGTGTTCCCCCGCCTGGACGAGCGAGGAATCCAGGGCTGCTTCTTCCCCCCCGCGCAGGCCATCCTCGAACACAAAGTCCTGGACGTCAATAAAATCCAGTTTGTCCTGGCGACCGTCCCCGATGCGGGGGCGCTGCTTGACCAGGTTTTCTCCTCTTTGGTGGAGTTTCGTTTGGAACACGAGCTCAAAACCAAGGAAGCCTATCTCTCGGCAATTTCCGGGGAGCATCGCTATGATACCCGCGAGGTAACGGTGCTCAAGCGCCTGCTCCAGCGCGAGCTGCCCGAGCCGGTGCGGGCGGAAATTGTGCGGCGTTTGTTCGCCGAGCACGTCACCGCCGACGAGGAGGCTTTCGCCTGCGAATTGCACATGTCCGTGGACCAGATCGCCTGCCTGCGGCGCCACGGAATGCACATCGGCTCTCATGGATATACTCATGCCTGGTTAAATCACGTTTCTCCAGAAACACAGGCGGTCGAAATCGATCGTTCTCTTGATTTCCTCCAAATGCTCGGCGTAGAAATGGAGGAGTGGACGATGTGTTATCCCTATGGGGGATTCAATCGCTCGCTGCTGCAAATCCTGCGGGACCGTAAGTGCCGCCTGGGATTTGCCGTGGAGGCCCGCGTTGCCGATTTGGGCGTGGATGATCGGTTGACCCTGCCACGTCTGGACACCAACGACTTGCCCAGCTCGCCCAATGCATGAAAAGCATGATGCAAATCTTGCAGGACCTTGCGCCGCTCAACCGGGCGGTCTGTTCGCGCGGATACGATCAGGCCGTGGATTATCTCTGCGGGGTGCTTCCCTTCCGTGTGATCTCCGTGCCAAGTTCGCACGAGCACAACGGCTGGGTGATTCCTCCTTCCTGGGATGTGGAAGAGGCCAGGATCATCAAAGACGGCCGCACGGTTTATGACGGCGCCGCCCACCCGCTCGGAGTCATCGGCCTCTCGAAGAGCTTTACGGGCACAGTAAGTCTGGAGGAACTTCGGCAGCACCTCCATTACGACCACCGCGACGATCACTCGATTCCCTTCCATTACCGGCAGCAATTCCGAAGCTGGAGCCGGGATTGGGGATTCTGCCTGCCGAAGCGAGTCTTCGACCAGCTCGTTCCCGGCGACTATGAAGTCGTAATCCGCACCGCGGAAGCTCCCGGCGCAATGAAAATTCTCGAGTACAAGCACCAGGGAACGCTCGACTTCGCCATCGTCCTCGGCGGCAACCTGGATCATGCCGGTGCAGCCAACGATGGAGTGGCCGGCTGCGTGGTGGGTCTGGAGGTCCTGCGCCGCCTGCAAGGCCGAAAAACGAAGTTCACCTATTCGCTTGTCCTCTCGCCGGGTATCATCGGGTCGGAACTTTACCTCGCCGGGCTGAGCGAGCCCGAACGCAGCCGGATACTGGAAGGAATCTTTCTGGAAATGCTGGGATCTGCCACACCACTTGCGGTTCAGGAGTCCCGGCGGAGCATCGTGAGCACCTCGCACGCCTTGAAGGCAAGCCTCGACCAACTGGGCCTGCCCTACCGCACCGGCCCCTTCGAAAGCATCATCGTCAACGACGAATATGTTTGGGAAAACTACGGAATCCCGATGCTTTCCTTCTCGCGGTTTCCCTATCCGGAGTATCATTCCAGCCACGACAGCGCCGAGATCATCAAGCAGGCCTCGCTTGATGAAGCCGTCGACGCCCTGATGGGCATGGTGGACCGGCTGGAAGCGTCGCCCATGATCGTAAAGAAATTTGAGGGCAATATCTGCTTGTCGAATCCCCGGTACGACCTCTACGTCGACTACGGACAGATTGCCCTGGGGGACGCGATGTCCGACCAGCGACGACGGATGCGGTGCTTGATGGACTTTGTGCCCGCTTTGGACCGCCCGGTCAGTGTCAAGGCCGTCGCCGACCACGCCGGCCTGCCGGAAGAAGAGACCCTAACGTACCTTAAGCGATGGGAAGCCAAAGGACTGATTGACCTGCTTTGAATGCCAGTGCCCGTGGAATTTGCTTGGGTATTTCTACTCCCGCACCTTCGAGGCACTTGCGACCCTGGAGAAAGTTGAGTTCAAGATAACAACATGAATATTCTAGTGACAGGCGGCGCGGGCTATGTTGGTTCAACCCTCGTGCCAGTACTTCTAGCCGATGGGCACCACGTCCGGGTGCTTGATACCCTTCTGCATGGCGGCGATTCCCTGCTCGGCGTTTGGTCCCACCCCAGCTTTGAATTCGTTCGTGATGACATTCGTGACCGGGCGAAGGTGCAATCCGCCTTGTCCGGGATTGATGCAGTCGTCCATCTTGCCGCCGTGGTCGGCGATCCCGCGTGCTCCCGCCAGCCCGATCTGGCGCACGCCGTCAATCTTGACGCCGCGCTCGCCCTCATCGAGGAAAGTCAGCGGGCAGGAGTCAGCCGCTTTCTCTTCGCCTCCACGTGCAGTAATTATGGAAAAATGCAAGACGCCGATAAATACGTCGATGAGGAAACGGAATTGCGCCCCGTGTCCCTCTACGCCGAGACGAAAGTAGCGGTGGAAAAGGCATTGTTACAGAGTGGACACAATGGGAAATGGTGCCCCACTCCTTTGCGGTTTGCGACTATCTTTGGCGTGTCGCCCCGCATGCGATTCGATTTGACCGTGAACGAATTCACCATGGAGATGCTGACCAAGAAACACCTCCAAGTGTTTGGTGAGCAGTTTTGGCGGCCTTACATCCACGTGCGAGATGCCGCTCGGGCGATTCACCTCGTTCTCAGCTCGCCGGCAGCGAAAGTAGCGGGCAGTGTGTTTAACGTCGGCGCGACCGATCAAAACTTCCAAAAGCAGCAACTCGTCGAGATGATCCGCCCGTATGAACCCGATGCCGTCGTCGAGTTCGTGCACAGGAACGAAGACCCCCGGGACTACCGCGTTTCGTTCACCCGCATCACCGGCCAACTCGGCTTCAAAATCACCCGTACCGTCGCCCAGGGTATCGAGGAAGTGGCGAATCTTGTACGCAGCAAGATTATCGGCAACTTTGCCGAGGGGAGATATCGCAATTGAACCCGACAGAAAAACTGGCTCCAGGAGCGCCGCCGCCTGCGGACTTCGTTCCCTTGATCGTCCCGGAAATTCGCGGCAATGAGTGGAAGTATGTGAAGGAATGCCTCGATACGAACTGGGTCTCGTCCGTGGGCAGTTACGTCGACCGGTTTGAGAAGATGGCGGCAGCGCAGGCGGGCACAGAATATGCCGTCGCCACGGTCAATGGCACCGCAGCCTTGCATATTGTCCTGCTGCTGGCGGGTGTGCAAGCGGACGACGAGGTGGTCGTCTCCTCGCTCACTTTCATCGCCCCGGCCAATGCCATCCGTTATGTTGGCGCTTGGCCGGTCTTCATCGATGCCGAGCCCAGGTACTGGCAGATCGATCCTGCTGAGGTAGTCAAGTTTCTCGAAACAGGCTGCCGTTGGGATGGTCAGGAGTTGCGCAACCGGAGAACCGGCCGGCGCGTGAAGGCTATCCTGCCGGTCCACATTCTCGGCCACCCTGCCGACCTGGACCCAATCCTGGCGGTTGCGGCCAAATACTCGTTGCCCGTCATCGAGGACGCCACCGAGGGCTTGGGCGCGCGATATCGTGGAAAGAGGCTGGGTGGCATCGGGCACGCCGGCTGCCTGAGCTTCAATGGGAACAAGATCATCACCACCGGCGGCGGCGGTATGCTCGTCACCAATAATGCGGAGTGGGCCGCGCGCGCCAAATACCTCACCACGCAGGCAAAAGACGATCCGATCGAATATGTGCACAACGCAGTAGGCTATAACTACCGCCTGACGAATTTGCTGGCGGCGATGGGCTGCGCGCAGATGGAACAGCTCGACGAATTTGTCGAAGCGAAACGACGGATCGCCAAGCGCTACCAAGACGAACTGACACCTCTGCGGGGGATTTGCCTACCGGAAGAAGCGGATTGGGCGCAGAGCACGTATTGGATGTACACCGTGTTGATCAACGAAAAAGAGTCGCGCCTCAACTCACGAGAACTTCTCCGCGAACTAGCCGCGCGGAAAATCCAGACGCGTCCGCTATGGCAACCCATGCACCGTTCGCCCGCTCACGATTCTTCCGGCAATGCTGCTTGCCCGAATTCTGATGCGATCCATGGCCAGGCTATCAGCTTGCCGTGCTCCGTGGGACTATCTCCCGCCGCGCAGGCCTACGTTATCGAGACTATCGCAAGCCTTCTCGGCAAACAGAGCATTCCGGCAAAGGCGAGTTGATTCCTGGCCATGGACATCCATGATCTGTTTCAATCGCCAGGGAGCCGGATTGCGGCGTTCGCAGAGATGCAACTCCATCTTTATCGCCACGACGTCCGGCTGCAGGATTATTTCGAGCCACTTCAGTTAGACACCTTGACCACCGCCCGAGCGCGGTCCGGCGATCGACGCGCTTTCAATCGGCCCCTCACATGGGCTGTCCGGGCTGCGGACAAAATTGGACGTCGCCGCTCACGCCGCAAGATCAAGACGGATGTGCTCTTTTGCCCAAACCAAGATTTGCGCCGGCAAACCGAACAGCGTTTTTTCAGCCGGACTCTTCTCGGGCTTGCTGGCACGGGTGCCAAGGTGCTTTGCTTACTGCCGGCCGACGCGTCAGGCCGTGAGGAAGCAGACGCTCAATTGGCGGCGGCGGGACGTAGCGGCCAAGTTGAGTTCGTTGATCCGGCTTCCCATTTGAACGCGATGGACGAGCGCCTGCATTCGATGGTCGCCCGAATCCGTGGGCAAGCAGCTTTTGAGGAGACGGTCCGGGTCCTCGAACCGCATGGACTAAACCCCGGCCAGGAAGTGAGAGCCGGCTTCGAGCGCATTGCTTTCTACGTTGAGGCATGGGAGCGCTTGGAGCCCTGGGTGGAATTTGACGCCGTGGTCGCCCGTTGTCACTGGCTTCCGCTTTGTAGTCCCGTCTGCCGTACGGCGCGGCAGCGAGGCAAACCGGTCATCACTTTTCAACAGGGAGTAATTGGCCATACCTTGGACGTCCCGGTTACGGCTTCAAAATATGTTGCCTTCGGCCAGCCGTCCGCATCTTTCCTGGCGCGAATGAATAGTAGATTCTTTCAAGCGGCAGAATTGCGCCAACCGCCGGTGGAATACGTCGAAGGCGGCTGCCTTGTGGATAAAGTGATTCCTTTGCCCGATCAATTTGCCCATCAGACACTGCTGCTGGTAGACGTCCCCCCAGCGCCGGGTGACTTCTACGGGATTGAAAGCCAGGGCCAAGCGCTGATGGAACTGGCCGAGAGACTTTTGACCGCGGAACTGCCGCTGCGCCGCGTCGTGATCCGGCCGCATCCGTTTTGGAGCAACCTGGATTTAGAATCCTGCAAGCGCCTCGTTCGGCAGCACCCTGACCGCTGCGAGCTGTCACATCCGTCGTGGTCGCTAGAGGATGACCTGCGCCGGTCGTCCATCGTCGCTGGCATCCTCAGCGGCGTACTGACCGTTGCTGCCGCTTGCGGCTTGCCGGCCATTTTCCTCGAGACCGAGCACGGCTACACCACGGGCGACTTGGCATGCTTTTCCCCCCGTCAAACTTTGCTGCCCGACGCCGCATTTTGCGAAATCAGGAAAATCCTGACCGATCGGCAGGCTTACGCCGAGGCGCAAACTGAGGCCCTAAAGAATGCGCGTGAATACTACGCCGACAGCACAGATGTGAAACTTGATGGTACGTTTTTTGAACGCCTTCTTCGCGATAAGCCTGTAAGCAGCACACCAAGAGCATAACCGGAATTGAAATTCACTTTCATCAGTACGATGTGGAGCTCGCCGTGGGGTGGAAGCGAAGAGCTCTGGAGTCAGGCCGCATCTCGGCTCAAGCAGGCGGGGCACGATGTGCAAGCATCGGTCGAGTTCCGGCCGCAGCCTCCGGACAAGGTCACTGAACTAGCGAAGCAGGGCGTAAGGATCGAAACCCACTTCACTCGAGTCGGAGACGCGCGGCGCCTTTGGAACAGGCTTTTGCTCAAAAGCCTGAGAAGCCGCAGACGGTTAAAGCGGTTCAAGCCCGACCTCGTCATCATTTCCCAAGGAGAGAATAAAGGGGGATTTCATTGGGCCAAAACCTGCCGGGAGGCGGGGATACCTTACGCGATTATCATCCAGTGCAACAACGAGTACGCCTGGTTCGAGGAACATGTCGACGCTGACGCGGTGGCGAGTTACACCGCCGCGCGCAGGGTTTTCTGCGTTTCCCGCCGCAATCTCGATCTACTCCGCATGCAGGTAGGTGAGCCGCTGCTCAACGGTGAAGTGGCGTGGAATCCCTACAACGTCTCAACTGAGCGCGCTCCGGCTTGGCCGGACGAAAGTGGAGGATGGCGGTTGGCGTGCGTGGCCAGATTGGATCTGGCGGCCAAAGGGCAGGATTTGTTGCTGCAAACCCTGGCACGCCCGGAATGGCGGGACCGCCCCGTTGAGCTGAATTTGTTTGGAGCCGGCCCCCATGAACCGGCGCTGCGGCACTTGGCCGGGATGCTCCAGGTCAATAACGTGCACTTTCGCGGTCACGTGAACGATATCCGGGCGATTTGGGAGCATAACCATCTGCTGGCTCTTCCCTCACGATATGAAGGGCTGCCTCTCGCCTTGGTCGAGGCGATGTGGTGCGGGCGACCGGCGGTGGTGACGGATGTGGGAGGCAACGCGGAGTTATGCGGGGATAATGAAACAGGGTTTGTCGCGCCAGAGGCCAACTTGCAGTCCTTCACCCAGACCTTGGAGCGGGCTTGGGAGCAGCGCCAGGAATGGCCGCGCCTGGGCCAGGCAGCGCGAGCCCGGGTTGAAAATCAGATGCCGAAAGATCCGATTGCATTGTTCTGCGAACGACTCCAAGCCTTAATCGATGCAAAGTCCGGACAGGCGTCTGCCAACTAATTCATGCCTGTGGGTCGATGCGAATCCACTTGAACCTGTTTCCAACCGACCGCAGCATAATCTGGACAGATGAGAATCGTCTTTATCAGTACGATGCATGGCTTCCCATGGGGTGGAAGCGAGGAACTCTGGAGCCAAGCCGCGATTCAACTCAAGCGGGAGGGGCACGATGTGCTGGCATCGGTCGAGTTTTGGCCGCGGCTATCGGACAAGGTCACCGCGCTGTCGAAGCAGGGTATCAGGCTCGAAATTCACTTTTCGGAACAAGCCGGGGGGGGCCGGCGCTTCTGGAACAACCTCACGCGCAGAAGCCAGAGAAGCTATGACCGCTTGAAGAGATTCAAACCCGACTTGGTCGTCATTTCACAGGGATACAATTCGGGCGGATTTGGTTGGGCTAAGGTCTGCCGGGAGGCGGCTACACCATACGTGATGATCGTCCACTGCAACAGCGAGCGTTGGTGGTTCGGGGAAGAGGTTGGAAAAGCGTTTGTTGAAGCGGTGGCGAGTTACACCGCCGCACGCAGGGTTTTCTGCGTCTCCCGCCACAATCTCGATCTGCTCCGCCTTCAGGTGGGCGAGCCGCTGCTCAACGGCGAAGTGGCGTGGAATCCCTACAACGTTTCGTCCGAGCGCGCTCCCGTCTGGCCGGATGAAAGTGGAGGATGGCGGCTGGCGTGCGTGGCTCGAATGGATCTGGCGGCCAAAGGGCAGGATTTGCTGCTGCAAACCCTGGCACGCCCGGAATGGCGGGACCGCCCCGTTGAACTGAATCTGTATGGAGCTGGCGCCCACGAACCGGCCTTGCGCCGGCTGGCCGGGATGCTTCAGGTCAATAACGTGCACTTTCGCGGTCACGTGAACAATATCCGGGCGATCTGGGAGCAAAACCACCTGTTGGTCCTCCCGTCACGCTACGAAGGCCTACCTCTCGCCTTGGTCGAGGCGATGTGGTGCGGGCGGCCCGCGGTGGTGACGGATGTAGGAGGGAACGCGGAGTTATGCGGGGATAATGAAACAGGGTTTGTCGCACCGGCGGCCAACTTGTCGTCCTTCACCCAAACTTTGGAGCGGGCTTGGGAGCAACGCACGGAATGGCCGCGCCTAGGCCAGGCAGCGCGAACCCGGATTGAAAACCAGATGCCGAAAGATCCGGTGGGATTGTTCTGCAAACGATTGATAGCCCTCACCGACGAAAAGTCCGAACAGGTGTCTGCCGCCTAGTTCGTGCTTTCGGGTCGATAAGAATCCATCGCGGCTTGTCCTCGCGACAATCGCCGTTGACGCCAGGTCAGACATCAGATTCTTGTAAGAACATGAAGATCACCATCATTTTATGTACGCATAACCGCTGCGAAATCTTGGCGAAAGCATTGGAGAGCGCTGCTGCCCTCAGGCTTCCCCCGTCGGTCGAATGGGAAGTCCTGGTGGTGAACAACAATTCAAGCGATCGGACCCGAGAGGTAGTCGAGAACTTTTGCCACCGGGACCCCGTCCATTTCCGTTACTTGTTTGAACCCCAACAAGGGAAATCGTACGCCCTCAATGCCGGGATTCGAGAAGCTCAAGGCGATGTGCTGGCCTTTATGGATGACGACGTGACCGTTGAGCCAACATGGCTGATAAATCTGACGACGCCTTTGCTAAGCGGCGAATGGGCGGGCTCGGGAGGTCGGATTCTGCCGGAGCGGAGCTTCGTCCCTCCCCCCTGGCTCCCACGCGAGGGGCGGTATTCGTTGGCCCCACTGGTCATGTTCGACTGCGGTCCCGACGCCGGCGAGCTCTCCGAGCCACCGTTCGGCACCAACATGGCTTTCCGCAAGGAAATGTTTGAAAAGTACGGCGGATTTAGAACGGATTTGGGCCCTCGCCCCGGCGCCGAGATTCGAAGCGAGGACACCGAGTTTGGCCGTCGATTGCTCACGGCAGGCGAGCGGTTGCGCTACGAACCCTCTGCCGTGGTCTATCATTCAGTTTCGCAGAACCGGCTCCACAAAAAGTATTTCCTGGCGTGGTGGTTCGACAAAGCCCGGGCTGATATTCGCGAGTTTCCGACTCCACCCGGCGCCAAGTGGTGTATCGCCGGGATTCCGCTGTACTGGTTTCGCCGGCTTGCGGTATGGACGCTGCGATGGATGGTCGCCATTAAGCCCCACCGGCGGTTCTCGAACAAGGTAAAGGTCTGGAGCGTGCTTGGGTCGATGCTTGAATACCATAACTCCCGCGGCCAAGCGCTTGGGGGTAGTGGCGGAGTTTAAACACGCGTCAGATTTTTCTTGACAAGGCTAAAATATTGAGCTACAATTGTAGGCTGTGTGTGGAAGCTGGCTCCTCGGGAACCCGTTGCGAGCCAGAGGCAAGCTTGATAGTCAACAACGAGGCAGGCCGACAAACTGTACCAATGGCGAGATGACACTATGTCCATCGGCTGAGAGGACCCGCAATCCTGATAACTTATTGATAATAAAGGGTCTTAAAACCAATTTTTCTCCTCCCAATCCTGACAACATCCTGAAAAGAAATCCACTTACGATGAATCCCAAAAAGCGGATACTGGGGTGCAAAATGCCCGACATAGGGGACGCCAAATTGTTGCTGTCAGACGCCAGAAAAGTCCCGTAATTGGCGAGAAATTCAGGTCATTCAGAAGCGGCCGAAGTAACCTAGTCGCCCATCGTGGTAATCCCAAGCCGGCGAAGGGGAATGGCGAGCAGCACATTCAAGCCGCAGACCGTGCGCGGCAATTTTCCATGCAGTAAGACCTCGGATCGTAAGAGACGCAGGTAGCACGTGGACCTGATCCGAGGCGGGGGAATACTATGTCCAGGGGCAAAGAAGGAATACCAGAGGGTTGGCTTGTCCTTGTAGCCGACTCTTTAAAGCAACTTGACGTTGGCATCCAGGCCGCGTTCCTGCAAAAGTTTCTTCAGAGCCTCGTGGGCCGGGAAGTCTCGGAAGAAGAGAGCATCAACCATTGGCAAGGGATATTGGCTCGTCAAAGTCACCTGATTGAGAAACTTGGTCGCGAGGTGAGACTCGGGACCGCGGTGGTGGACTACTTTGAGGAGCTCAACCTCTTGCGGACCCCCGTTCTATTGGAGTACGAGGACCTCAGGAGACTGCGTCACAATGCAGCGACAGATCCACTAACGGGTCTGAACAATCGCCGCATGTTTGAGGAATATCTGGATCAAGAGATCGACCGTTCAACTCGCTATAAATCTACGTTTGCCCTCCTCACATTTGACCTGCGGAAATTCAAAAGCGTCAATGACTCTTACGGGCATGCCGCAGGAGACGCAATCTTGCGCAGCGTCGCCCGTGCGAGCCTTGCGACCATTCGCGGGTCTGACATTCCTTGCCGGATCGGCGGGGACGAGTTTGCGATTCTTCTTCCCCAAGGCGAACGACTTGGCACCGAGGTGCTGGCGGAACGAATATCGCGGAAATTCGAAGAGTACGCCCGTTCTCTCACACCCGGCGTGCCAGTCGGGATTGATTATGGAATCGCCGTCTTTCCTGAAGATGGAAAAGACGCGGCCAGACTATGCGAGGCTGCTGACCGCAGGCTCTATGCCGGTAAACAAAAGGCACATGACCTGTCACCAAAGCATATCGTCGCACCCCCCGCAACTTCGCCCCGAATCGAAATACCAACCCGCTCCCTCCAGGTTGAACAAGGTATCCAATACAATCATCCTTTTCTCCATCCGCCTGCTTCTGCTGTTGCCGCGAGGACTGAAGGGAGGGATCAGATTTCTCAGAACCACCCCGATAGCAGGAGATTTGAACGGGTCCGGCTGGAGGGAACACCTGCCCTGGGCATTGTGCACGCAGAGGGGATAAGCAGCACCGTCGAGGTTTTGGACGCAAGCCTCGGAGGTGTCTGTCTTTTGGTCGACCAAGCAGATTTGCCCGAGACTTTCAAGGCCCTCCTGCAGGCGCCCCTGATTCCAGGAGGCGAATTAACTTTACTTCGCATTTACTCGCTTGCCCTTCCCGAGGGAAAGCGCCGGGTTGGTTGCGCGCTCATCTCCGTCTCGGACCTGTGCTTGGCATGAATATTAGGGCTGAACGCGGGTGGGCATTGCAACCGTGTTAGATGCCAATCCTGTGGTGTAAGATGGGCGATGGGCCATTTCTCCTAAAGCAAGGAACTGAATCCGCATGAGCGCAAGCGGGAATGATCTGTTTTCTTTGTCCCATAAGACAATCTTGATTACGGGAGGCACCCGCGGAATCGGCCAGGCCATTTCACTCCGCTTCGCGCGGGCTGGCGCCACGGTCATCGCGAATTATCTCCGCGATGAAAAGGCTGCCGAACACTTGAAAGCCATCGCTATGGAGGAGGGTTTGACCCTAGCGCTGTGCCGTGCGGATCTGACCAACCAAAGAGGCCTGGAGCAGGTTGAGCGCTCGCTACAAGAACAAGGATCATCTCTTTCTGGGTTGGTCCATTGTGCTGCCACGGGGGTCCACCACCCCATAGAAGAGCTCACTGAGCGCCAATTCGACTGGACTTTTGACCTGAATGTCCGCGCCTTTTTCAAGCTGATCAAGCTGCTCATGCCGCGCTTTTCCAAAGGTTCGAGCATTGTGGCGGTTAGTTCCTGGGGAGCCTTGCGTGCCCTCCCGTGCTATTCCCTGGTTGGCTCGTCCAAGGGCGCATTGGAGGCGCTGGCCCGCCATCTCGCCGTAGAACTGGCGCCGCGCGGCATCCGCGTCAACATTCTAACCGCCGGGGCAGTGCTCACCGATGCCTGGAAAGCGGTGCCGAATAGCGAAGCGCGCATCGCCGAGACCATTCGTCGCACCCCGGCCGGGCGTCTGGCCACGGTCGAGGAAGTTGCCTATGGGGCGCAATTCCTTTGCTCCGATGCGGCCGCAGCGATCATCGGCCATACCCTGGTCCTTGATAATGGCATGGGGATCATGGCCTGATTTTGTGAACCGCGAGACTCTGCTATTATTAAACAAGCTCGACCAAGAGCCGAGTCGATTATCCGTAACCTCTAGTAGCAAATAGTGTAAGCAGGCGACCGCTCTGTCATCACATGGGAGCGATCATACAAGACTACCGTTAAACCGATATACGAAAGGGGCAAATGAGCGAGACGGATTATGTTTTAAGCAAAGTCCGGGAGGCCTTCCACGTAACCTTTGGAATCAACCCGGAATTGGTGTCGATGGAGACCCAAGCAAGTGACATCCCTGGCTGGGATTCAGTGGGGCACTTATCTCTCGCCAGTAGTTTGGAACAGGCCTTCGGAATCAGCCTGGACGTGGATGATTTGATGGAAATGGAAAGTGTTCGCGAGATCGTGAGCATCATTGCGACGAAGCTTTCCAAGAAAGTATAACGTGACAGCCACCGCCGAATGGAATTTTGCCGGGCGATTGGTAGACCGCCTGGGGCCGTGTTCATGCCTAATTGATGCCGCCACGGGGCGCACGATTTGCCCAGGCGATATGCCAAGGCTCATTGCGGCGTATGGCGCCTCCCTAATATCCGCGGGCTTGAGGGAGGGTGATCGGGTGTTAATCGGCTGTTCTCTGACTCCCGCGAGCGCCCTAGTTTATTTGGGAGCCATTTACGCGGGCCTCGTGGCGGTGCCCGTGGAAGATCGCGCGGTGAGAGCCTCCGCGGCGATGCTGCTGGAGGCAACGGCCGCCAAAGCCGTTTGGACCGAGGCTCGTCTTCGAGGGGGAGGAACGCCAAAGGGATCCATCCTGTACCTGCAAGGTGACTTGACCAAGGGGCTCCCTGAGACTATGGCACCGGCTGCTCGCATCGCCTCGGATCTGGCGGCGTTGATGGCCACGTCCGGCTCCACCGGCGCACCTCGATTCGTCATGGTCAGCCATGGGAACCTGATCGCCAATACTGAAGCGATTATACGAAGTCAAGGTCTGTCCCACGATGAGCGAGCGATGCTCATCCTCCCCCTGAGCTATTGTTTTGGTGCGAGTGTCTTACACACTCACCTCTACCAGGGCGGAGGGGTGGTGTTCGACCGCCGCTTCATGTTTCCGGACGCGGTGCTACATGCCATTAACAAATATGCATGCACCACTTTCGCCGGGGTCCCCACCGCCTATAACGTCCTCCTGCGCCGATCGAATATCAGCTCGATCAAGGTGCCCAGCATACGGCGATTCCTACAAGCGGGCGGCCCGCTGGCCCCACAACGTATTGCCGAGTTGCGAGCCGCTGTTCCGGAGCCAAAAGTCTACGTGATGTACGGTCAAACGGAGGCGACCGCCCGAATTTCCTGTCTTGAACCCGAGCGTTTGGACGAGAAACTGGGAAGTGCGGGCCGCCCCTTGGACAATGTAGCCGTGCGCATCGTCGATGAAGACGGGAAGACCCTGCCTCCCGGGGAAATGGGTGAAATCTGGGCCAAAGGCCCGTCCATCACCATGGGATATCTCAATGAACCGGAAGAGAGCCTTCGCGTCTTCAACCATGGCTGGCTGCGAACCCGCGACCTGGGTCATTTGGACGCCGATGGATATATCTGGATTGATGGGCGCAAGGGTGCGTTTCTCAAGATGCGCGGAGTGCGTGTAAGCTTTGCCGAGATCGAAGGGAGGGTAGCGGCGGTGCCCGGCGTTTACGAATGTGCCGCTGCCGCCGTGCCGCACCCAGAGGCGGGTGAGGCGCTGGCTTTGTACATCGTGCCGGACAATGGAGCCGGCGACGTTATCGATCAGGTCCGCCGCAGCCTACCGGTATACTGGACATGCGAATCGATACAAATGGTTTCGGAAATACCCAAGACAGTACATGGCAAGATCTCACGAACTTCCCTTTCGCCCGACGGAAATGGAACCCATGAGTGATATTGGGCGGAGGATCGACCAATTGCTGGCCATTCCGCCTTATTCCCTGCCCCCGGAAGAGCAACAAGCGGCGCTCCTGGGACTGCTGAAGGATGAACTGGATTACGCGTGCCATAGAAACTCTGGGTACCGAAGTTATATTCAGCACTGGCCCGTCAGCACGCAATCGGCACAGAGAATTGCTGACCTGCCATTTTTGCCGGTGGGACTCCTGAAGGCACAACCTCCTTTGTCCCTGGCAGACCCGCGCGAAATCAAGAGAATCCTGGCATCAAGCTCCACGACCGGGCAAACGCCGAGCAGGATTGCTCTGGATTCGCCCACAGCCAGGCGCATGACCAAAGGGGTCGTCGCCATCACTCAAGACTTTATCGGTTCGACCCGCCGGCCTTATCTGGTCGTCGACCTACCCAGTTCCACGGAAGCGGATCCGGAACTGGGAGCCCGGGGGGTGGCCATACGTGGACTCCAGCCATTTGCCAGCGAAATGACTTATTGCCTGAAACCGGACCACGATGGAGATTTGACGCTCGACCGGGACAAGCTCCGCCACTTTGCCGAAGGGCAAGGCCCGTCTCCGGTGCTGGTTTATGGTTTCACCTACATTCTTTGGAAGTACCTGGTAAAACCGTTGCTTGCAGAGAACATCAGCCTCGGGATGCCCGGCGTTCAGATCCTACATAGCGGCGGCTGGAAACTCCTACAGCAGGAAGCCGTTGACAAGAAATCGTTCAACGAGGGCCTGGCTCGCGTTTTCGGGTGTTCCACGGATCGCGTGATCGATTTCTACGGCATGGTGGAGAACGTAGGGGTTATTTATCCTGATTGCCCTGAGGGAAACAAGCACGTTCCGGCTTTTGCCGACGTTCTCGTACGCGATCCGCTGACGCTCCAGCAAGTTAGCGAGGGCGAGCGGGGAATCGTTCAGGTATGCAGCGTGCTTCCAACAAGCTTTCCGGGACACCTTCTTCTGACGGAAGACATCGCCGAGGTCGTGGCTTACGACGGGTGTCGTTGCGGCAGACGGGGAACCTGTTTCCGGTTTGTGGGGCGGGTGCCGAAGGCCGAACTGCGCGGCTGCGGGAATATCGAACGGAAGAAACAACAGCCAACTAAGTCTCGGACACCGTCATGAGTGAGATCATCCGTGCAATTGGCTCACCCGGCGAGATCGCCGCCCTGGCGGCGGAGCTTCGTGAGACTCTGGGTGGGGCCGAGATATGCGCGAGTGCGATTCTGGACGGTTTCGAGGCCTGGGCTGCGGCTCTGGCGGAGCCGGAAGCGGCCAACATACCCGGGGTTCAATTCCTACGGATGTGGTTAAGGCGTGGGACCCTGGAACCCATCCTCGCCCGAGAACTTGGGGGCAATGCGCTTTGCGGGGGCTGGATGGAGGACGGCCGTGCCCGCCTGAAAGCCTACCCCTTGGGCGTCGTCGGTCACTGGCCCGCTGGAAATATCGAGATCCA
This sequence comes from Terriglobia bacterium, assembly GCA_050010335.1. Classification (GTDB taxonomy): domain Bacteria; phylum Acidobacteriota; class Terriglobia; order UBA7540; family UBA7540; genus Bog-366. Next base: position 4,873 of record JBEKLF010000045.1, on the reverse strand, counting down.
GCCGGTGCTCTCCATGACCTGCGCAATGTTGGGAGGCAACGCTTCGTTTGTCCGCGTGCCCGAACGACTCAGCGAACCCACGCGACTTATCATGGAGAAAATGGAAAAGATTGACTCCACGCGCGGTTTGACGGGGCGGGTCCGCATGCTCGTCTTCGATCATGCCCGGCGGGACTTGCAGGAAGCGATGGCTCGTTCCGTAGATGGGGCAATGATATGGGGGGGCGAGGAAGCGGTCTTAGAGGTACGGAGCCTGCCGTTTCCGCATTGGGGAAGGCTGGCCGTCTTCGGGCCAAGAATCTCCATCGCGGCGATGGATGCAGATTCCTGGTCCAACACCCAGGAGCGGGATTCCTGGTGCAAGCGTATCGCGCGAGACGTTTGGCAATTCGATCAGCAAGCATGTTCATCCCCTCAAGCTCTCTTCCTGGAAAAGAAGCCCGGCCATTCAGCCTGGGAGTTCGTGCAATCACTTCGAAAAGCATTTGAATCAGAGAACCGGCTCCACCCGCGAGAAGAGATCCATGCTGCCTTGACGACAGCAATATGCCAGGCGCGCGCCTCCTGGTTATTGGACAATGTCGCGAAGCGTGCAATCTTCCCGCCGGGTCCGGACTGGACGATTCTTTTGGGAAGCGGGTCAGAAATTCCCCAGCCTACCCAGGGTAAAACGCTGACCGTTCTGGAGGTCGACGACCTGCTGGACCCCATTGAAAAACTCGACGGAAATGTACAAACCCTCGGGCTGGCCATGGCGGATGCGGCGGCAGAGGCAAAGCTCGCTTCTGTGGCGGCGAGAAAAGGTGTGGATAGAATCGTAAAGCTCGGGCGCATGCACGTCTTTATTCCGCCCTGGGATGGCGTTGACCTAATCCGGCCCATGGTCCGAATGGTCCGTCATGCTTGTTCAACAGGTTGAATGCACCCCGAAGGAATCCCTAAACTATGATAGATGCCAAGGCGTTTCTAAGAAGCCTGGAAGCAAACGCCAAGATGTTTGCTCCCTCTGCCCGTGCCACGTTTGAGGCAAATGAAGCTCTCTGTTCCTGGATGTTGAACCCACTCGCGCGCTGGGCGGAAGCGGCCTACGGCGACAGCGCCTTTGCGGATGCCGCGAAGGGATACGCCAAGTATTGTCTGGGCGTGTGGAAGTCCCAACAACTCTATGAAAAGACCGGCCGGTATACACCTGAGAAGATGCCAGAGCTCATCGCGGAGGTTTATGAAGACGAAGGCTACATGGTTCCCTACATGTGGGCCGCGATTTTGATTTACCCATTCTGGCCCTCCATGATCAACCACATCGCGTTATATCGGGATGATTTTCTGAAATCGGTGCCGCCTGGAGGTAAGGTCCTGGAGTTAGCCTCCGGTCATGGAGTTCTGAGTCTGCTCGCGGCCGAAACAAGGCCCGACCTCCAGTTGCAGGGCTTCGACATCAGTCCGCCGGCGGTGGCGGTGGCAAATCGGCTGCTGGATGTTTCCGGTCATGGTCACCACGTTACCTTTGAGGTCAAGGATGCCCTTAATCTAAAGCTGACGGAGAACCGCGGAGCATATCAGGGAATTATTGCCGCCATGCTGGCAGAACATTTGCAGAACCCGCGCCCCTTGTTTGCAGTACTGGCACATCACCTCGCTGACGACGGACTCGTCTTTCTTAGCACCGCCCTGGAGTCAGCCCAGCGTGATCACACTTTCGAGTTTCACAACGAAAGTGAACCCGTAAAGATGGCCGAAGAAGTCGGGCTCCGGGTAACGCGTCTAATCTGTGATGCGGGCGCCCCTGCTCCCGGCGGCCGTTTTCTCCCGCGCGCATTAGGCATGGTGCTGCGCCGGCGGTGAGAAATATCGTTGATTTGGAATATGAATCAATTCCCCGCCCTGTGAATGGCGGTCAATCCCGCTTTCCAAACGATCATTTATGACCATGACCTTTGAAGAAATAAAGTTACATCTAAAGCAGCGATTCCCGTTCATTATGGTAGACAGAGTCTTGGAGTTGGAACCCGGGATACGCATCAAAACCCTCAAGAACGTCGCAGGCAATGAGATTCAGTTCCTTGGCCACTTCCCTGGTTTTGCCATAATGCCGGGGACTTCTATCATTGAAGCCCTTGGGCAAAGCGCTTCCATCCTGTTTAGCCACACCACGGGCAAAGGCATGGACCCAAAGGAGTTCATGGCACTGGCCGCCGTAAACGACATGCGGTTCCTGGTGCCGGTTTTACCGGGTCATACTTTGATTATGGATGTAAGAATCGTCAAGATGACGGAAGAAGCAGCCTTAGTTGAAGGAGTCGCCCGCGTGGAGGATACCATCGTGACGCGGGGCAAGCTGAGCTTTGCCCGAATGACGGTGTGAAGATCAGCAACTACGTACGGGATCTATTATTGAACTTCGCCCAGGTGTCAAATGAGGAATATAGAAATTGTCGCCTACACCCAACAAGACCTGAAGCGACTTCTGGCGGATGAGCAATTTTGGGCGCAACCACAGCTACCGATCACAAAACGCCGCGCCATTTCTTCCCTTTCAAATCCACGGGCCGTCGACAGCGACACTGTCCTGATTACGGCACTCAGCAAAGGCCAATTGATAGCTTATATTGGCATTTTACCAGACGTGCTGAGGAGTAATGACCAACAGACGATGAGGTTTGGATGGACGACGACATGGTGGGTTGAAACGGAAAGTACCAATAAGCTTTCGGCGGCCATGGTCATGTTCGCCGCGCTGAAGAAATACCCTAAGAGAATAGCGGGCTCCAATCCCTCGAAGGAGGCGGAGCGCGCCTGGGTTGCCACCAAACTATTCCGGGAGTGTGCCAGATTTGATCGGTCATACTTCATTATGGCTCCGCCGCCTTCATTGCGTTTCTTCAGTCCGCCCATCAGGTGGACTATCGGCGCCAAGAACCGGATGATTTTTGACCGGAAGCTCGGGAAACACGGCCTGGAGATTCGAACAGTCGGTGCGTTCGATGAGCCTTTTGAGTCATTTGTCAACACTCGAGCCATTAGAGATCCGCTTGCACGAGATACCGCATACTGGAACTGGGTTCTAAACTTCCCTTGGATGTCGACGAGCCCGGAGGACGAAGCAGCGCAAAAGAGTTATGCGTTCTCCGTGTTTGCCAAAGACTTCCGGCAAATTCCGCTGCTCGTATTCCGACATGGCGCGGTCATAGCGTTCCTGGTCATGACGCTCCGCGAGGGCCGCTTAACTCTGAAGTATGCCGATTATGATCTCTGCGACACGGCCGACGTTGCTACGGCCTTGCAGGTCGCTGTTGCAGATATCAATCCATGGCTATTTATCTGTCCGGATTCTGAGCTCAGCGCGATGCTCAAAAGGCTTTTTCCGTTCTATCTCGCGAGACACAGCAAGAGTTCGGCAATATACGCGGTGAATGGGCTTCCGCTCTCGGTAGGGTGGCACCCCCACTGGGGCAGTGGGGACAAAATCTTCACGTAACGGAGCCTTCCCCCGTGGGGAGCAGGCGTGAAGCCCGGCTGCGGACAATCGTTGATCAGTGTCGATAGCATGCCCGGAGTACTTGGAATGAATTCTTGCGCTGATTGCCTTCTGCGGCCTCCATCACTTGTGCTACGAAGCGAACGAATTGGAGGAGCGATGCGTTATCCGATCCATCGGAAAGTGATCGTTAAATCGCCTCTTCCGGCAGTCGCATTCGAAAGACGGCGAATTACTAGAAGGCATTGCACGGCCGTCCTTAAGGCCGTTTCTTCATCGGTCGCGGGGAGTTAAAATCAGCGGCAAGGTAATTATCGGCGATGACGTTTACCTTGAAAATGAACTTCCCGAATCCGTGGAGATTCAGGATGGTGCTTCGATCGGGCTCCGTTCGATGATCATCGCTCATACCTTTGGTCCCGGAAAGATAGTTATCGAAAAGCAAGCTGCCATTACCGCAGGTTGCTTGATCGTGTGCGGGGCCGGTCAAACATTAACGATTGGCGAAGGCGCTGTGATTTCGGCAGGCACGCCGGTGACACTTGATATCCCGCCCTATACCCTTTGCGGGGCGCCCCGGATCAAAGCATTCGGCAGAATAACCGTGCCCTTCACTCTCGCGACGACATACGAGGAATTCAGGCGCGGCGTTGAGCCGATTAGGCCAAAGAAGAGGGAAGAAGAACCTTCTTGATGGGTGCGTCCGCATGGGTCTTCGTATAATCGGCGACCCTCTTTGTCGCATACGGAGATGAGAAGTGCGCAGAGAAGCACCCTTTTGCTTGCGTTGCGACACTTGAGACTTTGCGCGGCAGCTCACACGGCTGGTGGCCTGTTTATGTCCTGTGAACGCGACTTTTCCGACTGAATCTCCCACCTCATACTTCTGACTTATCAGCGGAGTCTTTCGGCCTCCCCGACACCAACTCGACCACCTACTCTCCGGCCTCCGGCAAGCCGCCCGACCCACCGTTTCATCCTTCCCGCGGCCCCTCATCCGCCCGGCATCCCTCCAACTCGCCCGCACTTGGTTTCGCCGAACGTGTACGAAAGCCTCAAACTCACCCATCGGCGGGACGAAGGTTTCGCCCTTGCAACCCCTCTATTCGACGTAGCCAGCGCCCCAAGGTTTTGCGTCAGGTTGGTTGCGAGAAATGCCTGGCCGTCCCATCCCTGTTGCCATCTGAATCCTGATAGGGCTGTTTCCCTTGATCCTTCTGATGGGTGCATTTGCACCCATGGGTGTTGTATGGCCTAAAGACATCATACTCGCTTAGCCCGCTTTTCTCACCATTTCTTGAGACCGGCTTCGAGGACACTGAGGATCTCGACAGCGGTCGCACTGGGATGCAGGCGGGGTCGAAAAAGCGCCTGTGGATGACCACTCGTGACCAT
>JBEKLF010000044.1:0-40683 GCA_050010335.1 Terriglobia bacterium | reverse complement strand
TCAATACTATGTCGATGCCGTTACATGCATCGGGCCGTAAACATTAGGCTGGCGAGCGATCACAAGACATAGTCAGAGAGGGTAGATAGTGCCGCCTATGTCTCTGAAGACATAGGCGGCACTCTTGTGTCGTACACCCAAAGGGAAGTGCGCGCTATTTCAGGAGACCCTTTCTGCTACCGGTTGGCGATATCCAAACAATGCGCGTTGTTTGATGACTTCGGCCGCTTGCGGGGGCAGGTACTGTTCCCAGCCGGGCGTGCCATTTTGAATGGCGGCTAGAACTTCATCGGGCAGCATGTGGAGTTGCCGCGAATCGAAATTCTCAATGGCCTCGATCTCGCCCCTTTCCCGCAGGTAGGCGAGCAGGTGTTGCAGTGGGGGAGCGAGTTCCAGCGTCGTGGAAGTCGCCACTTCGCCGCTTTGGGCCCGCGCGGGGTAAACATACAGGCGTACATTTCCTTGAAACAGTCGCCCTAAGCCTTCCAGGATTCCGCCCGGCAGGCTGGCATAGTACTGCTCGTCGAATACCGCGCGCAGGGTGGGCACGCCCATGACGAATCCCAACCATTGTTGTGTGTAACGCCGCAGCGAGCCAGTGACGCTGTCGAAGCGCCGGAAGTTGGACACCATCACCGTTTTGCCAAGTGCGGCGAGCATATCGGCGCGAGCGAGAAAATCGCGAGGGTCGATCCCATGCCCCGTGTCCAGATCCCGCAGGGTCATCCCCATGATCACCACCGGGTCCACATCCACCCCGGGGATTTTCCTAAACCGCTCTGCCGCGCCGTCCAACATATCGATGCCGACGTTGGTAATTGGCCGAAACCTGCCCCGCGAAATGAGTACGGGTTTTTTGTAGAGCACTTCCGCCGGCTGCACCACATCCCCCTGCGCGGTAAACATGGTGGAGTCGGTCAATTCCAACTCCACCAGTTGCAAACTCGCCAGCCGGTTGTCGACATCTTTAAAAGCCGGCCCGGAGAATTTGATCATGTCGATGTCCACGCGCAGCCGGCTGAGCCCCTCCATCAGCATTTTCATCAGCGCTTCGGGATCGCGCTGATGGAAAGCGCCGTACACCAAGTTGACGCCCAGGACTCCCAGGGATTCCTGCTCGCCCACGGGCACTTGGTCAAGCAGATTGACGTGAATCACGATCTCCGAAAACGGCGCCCTGGGTTCCGCCTGGAAGCGCACGCCCATCCAGCCTTGTCCGGTCTGATTGCGCGTGCGGCTGCGTGTAGCCACAGTATCGGCGAAGACGAAAAAACAGGTACGCTCGCCGCGCACCGCGTCAAGGCGCTCGATTAACTGCGACCATTCGTGGTCGAGCATGGACTCCAGTCGGGATCGGCTGACGTAGTGATCGGCCGCGCCGTAAATGATGTCGCTTATCACCATGTCGTATGCCGACATCGATTTGGCCACGGTGGCGGAGGCGTGGCCCACATGGAAAAACCAGCGCGCCACCTCCTGCCCGGCGCCGATCTCGGCAAAGGTCCCGAATGTCTTGGCATCAAGGTTGATGGCGAGGGCCTTCTCCTGCGTGCTCATCCCGGTGGGTGAGTACGAGTGTGGAGCTGCGGCTTGATCCATTCCCATTTTGCGTTCTTAACCCCATCTCATTTTAGCCGATGGAACAGCCTTCGGTCGATGGAATGTGCGGGCAAAGAATCTCCTCTTGATTATTGACAGGAGCGGGCGTAAGATGCGTTGTCGATAACTGAGGGGAGTGTGAATGAGCAAACCAACCGATCTGGTCCAGGGCACTCTGGACCTCTTAATTCTAAAAACTATCGCGCTTGAACCCCTGCACGGGTGGGGCATCGCGCAGCGCATCCGGCAGGTGTCCAAGGAAGTCCTCCAGGTGAACCAGGGAGCGCTTTATCCCGCTCTTCATCGCCTGGAGCAAAGCGGATGGATCAGGGCGAAGTGGGGGGAGTCCGACAACAACCGACACGCGAAGTTCTATTCGCTGACGCCCGCGGGGCGCAAGTATTTGGAGAACGAGCAGGCGAACTGGGCAAGGCTTTCCGCCGCCATTGGGCTTGTGCTGGAGACGAGTTGAGGATTGCCGATTGTTGATTGCCGATTGGCGATTGCCGATGTGCCAGCAGGATTTAGCGATGGGCGGCTGGCGATAGCAATGAATTTGATCGTTGAGGGCTGATATCTAAAGCTATGCGCTGGCTCTACAAATTGCCGCTCCGACTCCGCTCACTATTCAAGCGCGCCCGCGTCGAGCAGGAACTCAGCGACGAACTGCGTTTTCACCTGGAAAGACTGACGGAGGAAAACGTCTCACACGGGATGACCCCGAAGGAAGCCCGTTTCGCCGCCCTGCGCGCGCTAGGCGGGGTTGAGCAAATCAAGGAGGAGTGCCGCGACATGCGCAAAGTGAATTACTTCGAAAACTTCTTGCAAGATGTCCGCTACGGCTTGCGCGTGCTCAGAAGGAATCCCGGCTTTGCCACTGCCGCGATCCTCACGCTGGCGCTGGGGATTGGCGCAACCACAGCGATTTTCAGCATCGTGGACACCGTGATGCTCAAGCCGCTGCCCTTTCCTACCGCCGACCGCTTGGTGAGAGTCAGGTCGCTGTTTGCCGTCACGGGCAACGGTGGGGTAGCCTCCTACCCGGATTTTCTTGACTGGCGGGCACGGAACCACGTCTTTGAGGGCATGGCCGCTTTTCGTACGGGCGACTTCACCTTGGTCGGCCCCCGCGAGCCCTTCCACTTGCAAGGGGCGGTGGTGTCCGCGCAATTGTTTTCGCTGCTTGGAGTGAAGCCGGCGCTCGGGCGGAGTTTTCTACCCGATGAGGACAAGCCCGCCGCGGCGGGAGGCACCGACCCTCTCATCTTGAGCTATGGCCTGTGGCAGCGGGAGTTCAGTTCTGACCCGTCGGTGGTGGGCCGCACCGTTCAGCTCGGGGACCAACCCTTCACCGTAATCGGGGTCATGCCGCCGGCGTTCCAATACCCGATTCAGGCGGAGCCCATCGAGCTGTGGACGACGATCGCAGTTGACGCCCGTGCTGGTGCGGGTGCGATGACGACGCAGCGAGGCGCGCACTATCTTGACGTCGCCGCCCTGCTGAAGCCCGGGGTCAAGCTGGCGCAGGCGCAAGCCGAGATGGCTGCGATTGCAGGGGCGTTAAGCAAACAGCATCCCGAGAACAAGCCGCGGACGGCGCAGATCGTGCCGGAGATCGAAGGCGCCATCGGCCCTCTGCGCACTCCCTTGCTCGTGCTGCTGGGGGCCGTGGGCTGTGTCCTCCTGATCGTGTGCGTGAACGTGGCGAACCTATTGTTGGCGCGGGCCACCGGGCGGCACAAGGAAATGGCTCTCCGGGCCGCTTTGGGCGCCACCCGCCGCCGAGCTACCCGCCAACTGCTCACCGAGAGTGTAGCGTTGGGCTTGCTCGGCGGCGGCCTCGGCCTTGCGCTGGCAATAGCGTCGCTCCGAATCCTCGTGCGGCTCATCCCGGCCGAGGTCCCGCGCCTGAACGCCATCAGCCTTGACGTTCGTTTGCTCAGCTTTGCCTTCCTCGTCTCGCTCGTGGCGGGAATTCTCTTTGGCCTCGCACCCGCGTTGCGGGTTTCAAAGATAGGCCTGACCGAATCGCTCAACGAGAGCGGCCGCGGCGCGGGAGGTGGAGGTAGAGAGCACAGCCGCCTGCGCGACGTCCTGGTGGTAAGTGAGGTTGCCTTAGCCATCGTTCTGCTGCTCGGAGCCGGCCTGTTGATTCAGAGTTTCTTTAATCTCACTCGTGTTAATCCGGGATTCAATCCTAATCATGTTTTGACGTTTCAGCTTGATTCCCCTGCGGGCAAGCAGGCCACGCAGATACCCGCATTCATTCGCGAGGTCGTGGCGAACATGAGAGCGCTTCCGGGTGTTATCTCGGCCAGCGCGGTCGCGTCGCTGCCCCTGACCGGAGACAACATCGGATCGAGCTTTGAAATTGACGGAGAGCCCACGCCCATGGGTTCCCGGCCCATGGCCGATTTTAACGCGGTGGAACCGAATTATTTTCGCACGCTGGGAATAGCCCTCGTTGCCGGGCGGGACTTTACCGAACGGGACGATTCGAAGTCTCCGCCGGTGGTGATTATCAATCGCACGCTGGCGCGGCGCTTCTTCCCCAACCAGAATCCGATTGGGCAACACCTGCGGCCCGGCATCGGCAACGGCTATGGCCCCGGCGAGTTTCCGATGCGCGAAATCGTCGGCGTGATCGAGGATGTGAAGCAGAGCGGCTTGGGCGACGAACCCTCTCCCGAAATCTATGCCCCGCAAGCGCAGAGCCCCTTTGGCACCATGATCCTTGTGGTCCGCACTGCCAATGATCCCCGCACCATTGTGGAAGCGGCTCGCCGGCGGGTACTCGCCCTGGACAAGAACACGCCCATTTACCACGTGGAGACCCTTGACCAATTCTTTGCGCAGTCGGTCGAAGTGCCGAGGTTTATCACCGCGCTCCTCGGCGGCTTTGCCGGTTTGGCGCTGGTATTGGCCTGCCTGGGTATTTACGGTGTGATTTCATACACGGTCGCCCAACGCACGCGCGAAATCGGCATTCGCCTGGCAGTGGGGGCGAAGGAAGGCGATGTTCTCTGGATGGTTATTCGGGAAGGGCTTCGTCCGGCACTGGCAGGCATTGCGATCGGGATCGTCGGCGCCCTGAGGTTAACGCGCATTCTGTCGAGTTTGCTCTACGGCATAAAACCGGCCGACCCACTCACGTTCATCGCGGTCGCGCTCATTCTGATTTGCGTGGCGTTGCTGGCATGTTACCTCCCCGCCCGCGGCGCGATGAAGGTCGACCCGATGGTGGCGCTGAGATATGAGTGATTTGTGATTGGCGATTTGCGATTGCCGATTGCCGATTGAAAACCGCGCTCGGTGCGCCGAGCGAGGAACAATCATGGAAGAGTTGATGCGCTGGATGTACAAGTTAGCTCTTCGGTTTCGGTCGCTCTTCCATAGGAGCCACGTCGAAAATGAACTTAGTGAAGAACTTCGTTTCCATATGGAAAGGCTGACTGAGGAGAACGCCGCGCGCGGGATGATGCCAGAGGAAGCCCGTTACGCCGCCTTGCGCGGGCTGGGCGGCGTAGAACAAATCAAAGAGGAGTGCCGCGACATGCGCCAAGTGAACTACATCGAGGATTTCTTCCGGGATATTCGCTACGGTCTTCGCATGGTGGCGAAAAGCCCTGGGTTCATCGCCGCCGCGGTGTTGACGCTGGCCTTGGGGATCGGGGCCAACATCGCAATATTCAGTGTCGTAAATGCGGTGCTTGTGCGCCCCCTGCCTTACAGGGACGCGGGTCGCCTGGTCATGCTTTGGTCCACCGAGCCAAAGAAAGGATGGCGGGGCCAAGCCTCGCCGCTCGATTTCGTCACCTGGCGTCAGGAGAGCCGCTCCTTTGAATCCCTGGCCGCCATCCGGCCCAACTCCGCCATCCTGACCGGACGAGGTGAGCCGGTCCGGCTGTCTGGCGGACAGATCTCCGCGGGGTTCTTCGAGACGCTGGGCATCGCTCCCCAGTTGGGCAGAATCTTCGCCCCAGCCGAGTATCGCCCGGGTGGAGAGCGGGTGGTGCTCATCGCCCACGGCCTCTGGCAGGAACGTTTTGGCTCTGATCCCGGCATCATCGGACGGAGCATCCGCCTCAGTGATGAGCTCTTCACCGTCGTCGGAGTTATGCCTGATGCTCTCCAATTTCCCATTGACGGTCTCAAGTTCTGGCTACCGCTCGAATTGAACGAGGCGCAGCCGGACGATCGCCATTTCCTGTTCGTCGTGGCCCGGCTGAAGGATGGCAAGGGCGTAGCTGAGGCGCGGACGGACGTGGCTACCACCGCCGGAAGGCTGGAGAAGCAATTCCCCGGGTCGCACGCCGCTTATGGCGCGGCCGTGGTTCCTTTGCGCGAGAGCTTCACGGGTGCGGTGCGGCCGGCGCTGGCGCTCCTGTCCGGCGCTGTCGGCATGCTTCTCCTGATCGTCTGCGGGAACGTGGCCAGCCTCCTACTGGCCCGCGCCTCTGCCCGGGGGCGCGAAATCGCTGTCCGTTTGGCGCTGGGCGCTTCGCGCTGGCGCCTCGCTCGCACCATGCTTACCGAGAGCCTCTTGCTGGCCCTCGCCGGCGGGGCGCTCGGCGTAGCCCTGGCCTATGGGGGAATTAGACTCCTGCTAGCAAGCCTTGCCAGCGATCTGACCCTGCCGTCGTACCTCAGGACGGTCGCTTTGGACAGCCGCGTCCTCGCGTTCATGCTCGTTCTGTGCGTGATCGCCGGCCTGATCTCGGGACTTCTCCCGGCCTTGCGCTCCTCCCGCCACGATCCCTACGCGGCCCTCAAGGAGGGTGCGGGGACCACCACGGCCGGCTTGCGGCAGCTTCGCCTGCGTGGCACGCTGATCGTTGCGGAACTTGCTCTGACCTCGATTTTGCTGGTGGCCGCGGGTTTGCTCATGCAGAATGCCGTCCGCTTGCAAAGGACCGACCCCGGGCTGCGGCCGGACCACGTTTTGGTCATGGACGTGGCGCTTCCTCGGGCCAGGTACCGTGAACCTCAGCAGCGAGCCGCCTTCTACCGCGACGCGTTGGATCGCATCCGCAGCCTATCTGGAGTTCGTTACGTCGGCGCGGTCAACAACCTTCCTTTCCGCGACTGGACCGGCTTCAACTTCACCATCGAAGGCCACCCGACACCCGCTCCAAGCGAGGTTCCCGAAGCTCTCGAACGGATCGCCAGTCCCGATTACTTCCAGGCCATGGGAATTCCCGTCCTGAAGGGGCGAGCCTTCACTGACGGGGAAGGCCCGAGCACGATGCCGGTCGTGATGGTGAATGCGGCCTTGGTCCGGCGTTACTTCTCTGGTGAAGACCCTGTAGGCCGCCGCCTTCGCCCAGGCGGTCCGGACGAACCCGGTGCCCCTTGGTACACCATTGTCGGAGTGGTGGGCGACGTGCGCCATCTCGGCATGGAGGCAGCACCGAGCCCGGAGATTTACGCACTCCAAGCCCAGGATCCCTGGCCCGGCATGACCATTGTCGTGCGGACCGAACCTGACCCTTGGGCGATGGCGGCTGCCGTCAAAAATCAACTCTGGGCAGTGGACCCCGATCTGCCCATTTCCGGAATGGCTAGCATGAGTCAAGTCCTGTCAGACTCTTTATGGCCCTCGCGGATTCTAACCTGCCTTCAGGGGATCTTTGCCGCCATCGCGCTGCTTGTCTCCAGCGTCGGACTCTACGCCGTGGTTTCTCAATCGGTCACACTTCGCAGGCATGAGTTCGGCGTGCGTCTGGCAGTAGGCGCGGAGCCGGCGCAGATTCTCAGGCTGGTGCTGAGTCAGGGGTTGAAGCTCATCCTGCTCGGAATGGGGGCCGGCTTGCTCGGCGCAATAGCGCTTGCCCGTTCGCTCAGCGCCCTGCTGCCTGTCGTCAGCCCCACGGACCCGTGGACCTACGCCGGCGCTTCAGCCGTCATGGCCGTGGTGGCCCTGGCGGCGTGCTGGCAACCAGCCCGTCGCGCCGCCGGCGTCGATCCCATGGTGGCGCTGAGATATGAGTGATTGGTGATTTGTGATTGCCGATTGAAAACCACTCTCGGTGAGCTAGGCGAGAATCAACCATGCCAGACATGATGCGCTGGATTTACAAATTGCCGCTACGGTTTCGCTCGCTGTTCCGAAAGAGTCGAGTTGAAAAGGAACTCAGCGACGAACTGCGCTTTCACTTGGAGAAGCTGACGGCTGAATTCGCTCAACAAGGGATGATGCCGGAAGAAGCTCGATACGCGGCCCTGCGCGAATTGGGCGGGGTAGAGCAAATCAAAGAGGAGTGCCGCGATATGCGACGAGTCAATTACATTGAAAATCTCGTTCAGGACGTTCGCTTCAGCCTGAGACAGTTCGCCAAGAACCCGGGATTCACCGTCGTTGGGATCCTGATTCTTTCCCTGGGCATGTGCGGCAGCCTGGCCATTTTCGGCTTTGTCGATGCCGCGCTGATCAAGCCGCTGCCCTACCGGAATTCCACCCGGCTGGTGGGGGTCACCGAAAGCGATGCGATGTTTCCGCGCGCGTACCTTTCCTATCCCGACTACCTTGACTGGAAAAAACTGAACACCGTTTTCAGCTCGATGGATGTGTGGGGAGGAACGGGTTTCCTCTTACGTACCGCGGAAGGCGTCCAGCCTGTGACCGGCGTGCGCGTGAGCTCCGGGTTCTTCCGCACGCTGGGAATTACGCCGATGCTGGGGCGAGATTTCTATGTCGGCGAGGACCAGGCGGGCGCGCCCAAAACAGTGATGCTGACTTATGCCGGGTGGCAGAGGTGGTTTGGTGGAAAACCCGAGGTGGTCGGAAGGCCGGTCACCCTGGATGGCATTTCATGCACCATTATTGGCGTGCTGCCGCGAGGCTTTCAATTCGCTCCCCGAGGTTCCGCGAATTTTTGGACGCCCCTACAGGCCGCCGGCACCTGCGACCTCCGTCGAAGCTGCCACAGTCTTGAAGGAATAGCACGCTTGAAAGATGGCGTCTCGGTTGAGACGGCGCTCGCCGAAATGAAGACCATTGCCGCCGATCTTGAAAGGCAGTATCCCGGTTCCAATCGCGGCCAGAGCGCGAGCGTCGTGCCGCTTGCCGAGGTGATAGTAGGGGATATCCGCCCGATCCTGTTGGTGCTGCTCGGCGGAGCCGGACTGCTGCTGCTGATTGCCTACGTCAACGTCGCCGGCCTTCTCGTGGCGCGCTCCGAAGGCCGCAAGCGGGAAATTGCCGTCCGCGAGGCGCTAGGCGCATCGTCCTGGAGATTGATCCGCCAATTCGCCACGGAAGGGCTGTTGCTGGTGGCGATCAGCGGCGCTCTGGGGTTGCTTTCCGCCGAGTGGACCATCAAACTCCTCACCCGGCTTATCCCGCCCGACATGATGGCCGGGATGCCGTACCTGCAAGGCCTGGGCTTGAATTTCCACGTGTGGGTTTTCAGCGCTGCGATATCGCTGGTCGCTGCGGGGCTTTATTCCATCACTCCCATTTTGCGTTTGTCGTTATCGGAGATGCGCGAAGGCTTGGCCGAAGGTAGCCGCGGTTCGGCGGGAACCATGTGGCGCCGCGTGGGCTCAAACCTCGTGGCGGTGGAGTTGGCCATCGCCATGGTGCTGTTGTCAGGCGCCGGGTTGCTCGGCAAAAGCCTCTATCGTTTGCTCCATGTGGACCTCGGGTTCCAGCCAGATCATCTGGCCATGCTGGAGGTCGCCGCGCCGCCCGTCCGCTATGCCAAGGACCCGCAGGTGGTAGAACTCGGGCGTCGGGTCATAAGTCGAATCGCGGGTCTGCCCGGAGTAGGGTCTGTGGGCATCGTGACCCAGGGGCTGCCCTTGAGCGGCAATTTCAATACGGATTGGATCAGGTTTGTTGGCCGGCCGTATAACGGAGAGCACAATGAAGTGAATGAGCGGCACGTGACCTCCGCGTATTTCACCACCCTGAAAGCGAAACTGTTGCGCGGGCGTTTCTTTACCGACGCGGATGATGCCTCGAAGCCCCACGTGGTCATCATCAACCAGGCGCTGGCGCGAAAATACTTCCCCAATGAAGACCCCATCGGCAAGAAATATGGCGACGACGGGTTGTCGCCGGGATCGATCAAAGAGATTGTCGGCGTCGTGGACAACGTCAAGGAAGGTGCGCTGGATTCCGAGATATGGCCGGCGGAGTATATTCCCTTTAACCAGAGCCCCGACACCTATTTTGCCGTTGTCGTGCGCACCTCGCAGGCGGAGCACTCCGTGCTGCCCACGCTCGACACCGTCATCCATCAAATCGACCCCGAACTTGGTACGATGGGCGAAATGACAATGACCCAGAGGATCAGTGACTCCCAGACGGCCTACCTGCACCGATCCTCAACGTGGCTGATCGGGGGCTTTGCCGCCCTGGCGTTGCTGCTCGGAGTGGTGGGGCTCTACGGCGTGATTGCTTACTCGGTGAGCCGGAGAACACGCGAGATTGGCGTCCGTATGGCGCTCGGTGCACAGCGCGGCACGGTTTACGGGCTCATCCTGAAAGAGGCGGGCTGGCTGATTTCCGTAGGGATTGCCGCGGGGCTGTTAGGTTCGATTGTCGCCGCCACCCTGATGCACAAGTTGCTCTTCGGCACTCAGGCATACGACGTACCGACCTTGGCCGCCGTGGCATCTTTACTTGCGATTTCAGCACTTTTCGCGAGTTACATCCCCGCCCGGCGAGCGACGAGGGTCGACCCGATGGTGGCGCTGAGATATGAGTGATTGGCGATTTGCGATTGGTGATTGAGCACCGTGCTGGGCGCGCCGGGCGAGAAACAGTCATAGGGTGAGTTGATGCGTTGGATTTACAAATTGCCGCTGCGGTTTCGCTCACTTTTCCGGAGAGGCCGCGTCGAGACGGAACTGAGCGAAGAACTCCGCTTCCACCTGGAAAAATTGACGGAGGGAAACGTTTCCCAAGGGATGACGCCCAAGGAAGCCCGTTACGCGGCCCTGCGCGAACTGGGCGGCGTGGAGCAGATCAAAGAGGAGTGCCGCGATATGCGAAGGGTGAGTTTCATTGAAAACCTCATTCAGGACGCTCGCTACGGGCTGCGAATGTTGGCGAAGAACCCGGGCGTTACCACCGTGGTCTTGCTTTCTCTCGCGCTGGGCATCGGCGCCAATATCGCCATTTTCAGCCTGCTGAACGCCGTGGCGCTGGAGTCACTGCCGATAAAGCATCCGGAACAAATGGTGCAATTTTCCGAAACTTACCCGGACGGCAGCGAAAACTCCAACATGTCTTTCCCCTACTTCGAAGGGATGCGCAGCCGGAATCAGAGTCTATCCGCCATCTTCGCATTCAGCGAAATAGGGCGGGTCAATGTGGGCTTCGGCGGCAAGGCCGATCTGGCCCTCGGCCAGGTCGCCACCGGCGGCTATTTCTCAACCTTGGGCCTGACGCCCGCGGCCGGACGCTTCTTCTCCGACGAAGACGACAAAGCCCGCAGCCCTGTCGCCGTCATCGGCTACGCATTGTGGCAGCGGCGTTTTGGCGGCGACCCGTCCATCGTCGGCAAAACCATTACGGTGAACCAAACGCCGCTAACCGTGATCGGCGTCACGCCCGCGGCGTTCTTAGGGCTTCAGGTCGGCGATTCACCTGACATCACGGTGCCGATGACGCTGCTCGGTCAGTTGACGCCTGGAGCGCCGGACTGGGATGGCGCGTTTGATACTTGGATCGAAATCATGGGCCGGCTCAAATCTGGGGTTACCGAGCAGCAAGCCCAGGCCGAATTCGACACAATCCATCACCAGGTGCTGAGGGATTTCGCCCCGACGGCCGCGCCGGACCAACAGCAGTTCGTGGCGCGCATGCTCTCCAGTTCCCGCCTTAACGTGAAGCCCGGCGCCAAGGGGTTCGAATGGGGCCTGCGGCATGATTTCACGCTGCCGCTTCAGATTCTGATGATGGTCGGTGTCGTCCTGCTGATTGCCTGTGCCAACGTAGCCAATCTGCTGCTGGCGCGAGCCACCACGCGCCAGAGGGAAATCGCGGTTCGTCTCGCCATCGGCGCCGGCCGCACACGTTTGGTCCGCCAATTACTCACCGAAAGCGTTCTGCTGGCAGCCCTCGGCGGAGTCTTGGGATTTCTGGTGGCTTGGTGGGGTAGCCAACTTCTCCTCCGCATGGTCTCAACCGGCGATTCGCCTCTCCCCGTGCACCTCACGCCGGACATTCGCACGTTGGCCTTCACGGCCGGAGTCTCACTTCTGACCGGAGTGCTGTTCGGGCTTGCGCCTGCCTTCCGCGCCACACGTGTCGATCTCACGCCGTCGTTGAAGGAAGGACGAAGTCAGTTCCTCGGCAAGGGTCGAAGGTGGGGTTTGGGGCTTGACAGAATCATGGTGGCGGCACAAATCGCGCTCTCGCTTACGCTGGTGGTGGGCGCCGGGCTCTTCGTGCGCAGCTTGCAGAAACTCTGGGCGATTGATCCGGGATATGACCGGCACAATGTCCTGATGTTCTCGCTGGATCCCCGCTTGGCGGGCTACAAAGACAACATCAAGTTGGCCAACCTTTATCAGCAAGTGTTGAGTGACCTCCGAGCGCTTCCGGGAGTTTGTTCCGCGGCCTTGTCGCTGGTGCGGCCGGTTGACGATGAGGCCTACTGGGTCAACGGCATCGGCGCGATCGACGGCCGCACGCTGCCGGAAAACGAAAGCATTCGCATCGCCGTGAACGCCTTGAGCCCCGGTTACTTTGCCACCCTGGGAACGCCCATGCTGCTCGGCCGCGAGTTTGGCCCGGAGGATAACGCGATGTCGCCGCAGGTAGCGATTGTGAGCGAAGTTCTGGCGCGGCGCTGCTTCGGCGATGATAATCCCATCGGCCGCCACATCACCCGGCACGGCGGCGCGCAATTTCAAATTGTCGGCGTCGTGAAAGACTCGCGCTACGGCCGTGTGACGGATGCGCCGCGAAGCGTCCTCTACACCCCCTTCTTTCAACTGAGCCTGGCCGATGTGTATTTCTCGACGACGTTTGAGGTCCGCTACTCCGGCGGCCTTTCCGTGATGCTGGATGAAGTGCGCCGCCAGATTCACACCATCGATCCGAACCTGCCGCTCTTCCGCCTGAAGACGCTGGAGGTTCAAACCCGCGACTCGTTTGTGAAGGAGCGCCTGATCGCCACGCTTTCGACCTTTTTCGGATTACTGGCCGTGCTGCTGGCCTGCATTGGGCTTTACGGGACCATGGCCTTCGGTGTGGCCAGGCGAACGGGCGAGATCGGACTACGCATGGCTCTGGGAGCCAAACAATGCGATGTTTTGTGGATGGTGCTGCGGGAGACGCTTCTGCTGGTAACGGTTGGCGTCGCCCTGGGCTTCCCGTGCGCGCTCGCGGCTTCGCGATTGCTTGCCAGTCAGCTTTTCGGCGTGAAGCCCACCGACGCGGTAGCGCTCTCAGGTGGAAGCTTGTTGTTGGTGGCGGTCGCGCTGTTTGCGGGCTACCTCCCGGCGAAGCGAGCTTCCAATGTGGATCCCATGGTGGCGCTGAGAGATGAGTGATTGGCGAATTACGATTGTTGATTGAAAACCGCCCTCGCCACGCCCGGCAAGGAACGATCATGGAAGAACTGATGTGCCGGCCCCTCGAATTACCGCTGCGATTTCACTAACCAGGAATTCTCACCAAGGGGTCCTAGAAGCTGAGCTTCGACCCTCCTGTTACACGAAATTTCTGATTATCACCGTATCCGGCGCTCCATACAGACTGTTTGGCCGTGCGAAGCTTTGAGTGCGGTCCGTTAGCTGACAGACTGCCGCTCTCCTCCACGCGAACTTGCTCGCGGGATTTCGAACGCGCGCACAATTCCCGGTCAGCAAGCTGGCTGGTGAAAAAGTGGCATCAAGCTGCCCCACTCCATGGCTTCGCACCGCATGCTGGCAGAGCAATGCACCAGAGTCGAAAACGTATTGAAACCCCGTGGGCACTGAAGTAGGATGCATGCCTAAGTCTATTCCCGAGAATTACACCGTGGAGTGGGTAAAGCAAGCGTAGCGCGGACCTTTCCTCTGAGTCCGCGGTTCTTTGCGGTCATTTGGGGACGAACTGCGAACCCGCAACACAAGCCCGCGTTACTCACTCCTGAGCCTGGAAACAGGGCATGTTTTCATTCTGGCTCCTGACTTCTGGCTCCTGACTTCTGCTTCATGAGGAGGAGCTATGCCTTCGGAATCGAAAGGACTCACACGGGAACCGTTTTCGCTTTTGATGCGCGGGGCGATGGCCACGCTGGCGGTCCTGGTGGTCGCGCGTTTGGTTTTGGAACTCGTGGGCGTCCCGCAAGATATTGCGCGCTATCTCTCCAGCACCGTGGGAATGCTGCTGGTGGCCATATATGTTGCGGCGGTAGGGCCTCTCCGCGGCGGCTTGCGCAAGTTTTCACGACTGTTGCTTCCCGCTTTAATCCTCGCAGCATGGACGGAAGGTTGGGTCATTCTGGTGACCATCATCGCCGCGGTTCTGCGGCTCTCCCGGACGCATTTTGCCGAAAGCGAAGACTACGGCAATTGGGGTCACCTGGGCAGGCATCTGATGGGGCACATCATCGAAATCGGCGTGTTCTTTGTAATCATCCTTCTGCTCATGACCGTTGTCCACACTCTGTGGCGCTGGCCAGTGACCGTGGCCCCTGGCGCCATGCTGGGCGTGTTTGTGATCATGCGATTTTGGACCGAGGCCATGGGGCTTCAACCCTTCCGCAGCGCCGCTTGGAGCACCACGATACTGGTCTTCCTGGGCGCATTTTACGTGGGGGGCGTGGGGGCGCGGATGGGATTGACGGAGGCCCGCCAACTGCTGGTCCCGTCCCTGGTGTTGGGATGGGTGTGGCGAGGGTGGGTCTTCCTGGCCACGTTGTTAGCCGCCGGCGTGCCCTTCTTTAAAACCCACTTCTTCGATCCGTCCAGTGGCGATATTCCCATGCGCTTGCTGAGAACGCTGGCGGGAACCGTCGTGGAGGGCTTGATCGCCGGGTTACTCTTGTGGGGAATTGCCGTGTGGATTGCATGCGCGACGCAGCCGGGCGATACCCGCTCTCAAAGCAAAGCCTGAAAAAAGCGTAGCGCGGACCTGCTCTGTAGGTCCGCGGCTTTTCCTTGCCCATAGAGGACGAGCCGCGTGCCTCACCTCTAAAACAGGTTCCACAGGAATTGCGTATAGACCTCATTGTGGAACTGGACCTCCGGCGCTTTGACGACCGTCCCCAGCAAGCGCGGACAGCGATCGGCGGAGGCCTTCTTCAATTCGACAAACCGCTCTTTAACGTCTTCGCCGAGGAGCTTTGTCTTCCATTCGGCATTATGGAAGTTCTTAATCGCATCGTAGATGTTATCGGGTAAGAATCGTTGGGCGCTTCGGAGATTCTCGACTTCGGCGATATTGCCCTCAATACCGGTTCGAAAGATCGAGTACAGCAACATATAGGGATTGGCATCGGGAGCGACCGCGCGGACTTCCAATCGGGCGGTACTCGAATTGCCGAGGGGAATTCGAACCATCGAGCCGCGATCCACGGCCGAAGCTTTAAGCTGGTTCGGGGCCTCGAAATGCGGGTCGAGGCGGCGGTAGGAATTCACGCTGGAGTTAAAGATCAAGCACAGGTCGTTGCCGTGGGTGAGGATGCGGTCAACAAACTGCCAGGCAAACGGGCTCATTTTCTCCAGCCCCTGCGGGTCCCAAAACACGTTCTTGTTATCCTTCATAATCGACACGTTGGAGTGCATGCCCGTGCCATTCACACCGACGATCGGCTTGGGCAGGAAGCACGCGGTCAGCCCCATTTTGGTGGCCACCTGCCGGCAGATCAGTCTGTAAATCTGGATTTGGTCGGCCGCGGCCACCACTTCCGCATACCCGTAGTTGATTTCGAACTGCGAAGGCGCGACTTCCGGGTGGTCCTTTTCGTTTTGAAATCCCATCGCCCGCTGCACTTCCGCAGCGCGGTTGATGAACAGACGCAGCGCGTCGCCGGGAAGGGAGTGGTAGTACCCGCCCATGCTGACATACTCGAACTTGCCGGTTTCGTGATAGCGCCGCTCGCGTCGGTTCCCTTGAACAGGAAGCCTTCGATTTCGTTGGCGGCGTTTAAGGTGTAACCGTCCTTCTCGTAAAGGCTCCAGGCATAGGCCTTCAGCACGGCGCGGAGGTCAGCGGCATAAGGTTTCCCATTCTTGTCGATGACCTCGCCGAAAACCATGACCTTCCCGGGTCCGAAGACGTCCGCGGGTCCCCAATAGAAGGCGGGCCAATCGATGCCGAGCCGCAGGTCGCTCTCGTGTTGCGCGGAAAAGCCGCGAATGGACGACCCGTCAAACGTGAGGTTATCCCAGCTCTTGATGAAGAACTTCTTGTCGTAATCGAGCATGTGCAGCCGGCCTTCGAGGTCGCTGAAGAGGACCGTCACGGCTTTAATCCGTTTCTCGTCGCTCAGGTACTTGAGGCGCTCTCCTTGAATTTGCTCCGCGGGAACGCGTGCGAGCCGTTCCTCCTTGGCGCGCAGATTCAGTTCTTCCAATTCGCTGTAGGGGAGTTCTAAATGGCTTTGCAGATCGATGCTCATGCTTCTCCTTAAGGCCGGGAATCCCGGAGAGTGTGTTCAAGCTGAAGTCGACGAAGACGTTTACACTTTGGCGTGAGAACGCCGGTTCAGTCTCGAATTCAGATTTGAACTGGGTAAAGGTCCAACACTTCCATTGTTAGCAACACTCCGCGCATCTGGCAATGGTTTTACCGATAGTTTATCTTTATGGGAAGGATAGGTAAGACGATGTGACGCGGCCCCAGGTCATCTTCTTCGTTGCCAGATGAGGTTGATCACGCTGGGGTCGACACGCCGCGGCGATGGCCGGCGAAAAAAGCGCAGTGCGAGTTGACCGGGCACTTTTCGCACTTCGGCTTCGTGCGTTTGCAGATCTCCTGGCCGTGGCGTTTCAGGAGCAGGAAGGCGCGCTTCCGGGCGTCGAGGGTCTCCGGCATTCCCGCCCCAATCGCCTGCTGTGCTTCACGATAATTCACCCCGTAGTTTTCGCGCTCCTGGCCGAATAAAATACGCACCAGGACATGCGGACAATTGGACGGGACTGCGGCCACAGGGGCGATGCCAGCAAACAGCAGGATGCGATCGGCTCCCGGGTCGCCAATAGTGGGAAACTTCCTCAAGATCTTTCGCGCTGCGGAAAGGGGCCCGGCCAGAGCCGTGCGGAGATCGCCGCCCAGCTCGTCCTTTACTCGCCGGGCAACCTCTTTCAGCCGCAAGGCGCGCAATTCCGGAACCATGCCGCCCGGTTTGAGGGCGGCAGCAAGCGTGTTTGGGGGCGCTGCAAGCAGATGCTGCGGCTCGATGCCTATTTCACGATTTAGCTTCTCCCACCCTTTTGTGCATGTCGCATCGCTAGCCGGATACCCACACAGCCACCACACGATGAACTCGTAGGGATCCTCGGGCCAGCACGGTTCCTGCCGGCCGTAGAACTTTTCCAGTTTGTCGAGTAGTTCGGGAGTAGTCAGCGAGGTTTTTCGCATGGGATCGTCAGATAATATCGCGGATCCCGGTAGCCATGCCAGCGTCGGTGGACTTGGGTGGAACCGTCGCCGGGTGCTGGTCTGTGATTTACACACGTGCCTGCTGGAGCCACTCGGTCTTGGCGATCACTCGGTGTTCTTTTTCACGGGCGAGGATCACGAGCTCCTTGAAATCCGCAAGCGAGTCGATGAGGTAGGTACCCAGATGAGGAAAGAAGACAATCAGCGGCAGGCATTCCTGAAGGCTGCCTTTGGCCAATGCGAGGTTGCCACACTCGTCGTTGTGATGAATAGCGTTGCCTCCGCTGTAACGTCCCTCTCCCTGGATCGCGGAGTTGAGCATGGTCTTGACAGCCATGATGCGGCCGCTTACATCCCCGTAGCGGAAATGCTCGGTCCCCCCGGACGCTTTCAGGCGGTCGTCGACCCCGGGCAGCCGGGCCACGCCCCCCGGCAGCAGGCCGGGCGCTCGCGGAACGTTGGGCGCCGCTACCTGGGACGGCTTGATGCCGGATCCAAGCCGGCTCAACTGTCCCATCACTTTGTGCCGGGGATCCATATTATCCGTAGCCGATGGCCAGATTGAGAACAGATCGTAGTCCGCGGTAACGCACGCCTTGAAGCCGCGAGCCTGGGTTCCGGGATTGATCAATCCGAGGATTGTCTCCAAACCCTTGAACTTCATCGGACCCGCTGCGGCCGGATACACTTGTTGAAACGCGACCTTTGCCTGGTTGTCCACGCAAAGCACAAAGTAGTTTGATCCGTAGCTCGTGCCCCGTTCATGCTTCAGCCAGGGGAGACTCGCATTCGATACCGGCATCAGTCGCCAGGGCAGCACGACGGTCCCGGTAGCGTCGTTGAATGTCTTCGATGAGATCCCGCGGTATCCTCCACCGCTTACGGGGTTCGCGGCGATGATTCGCTCTCCCGCCCGATTGGGCTGTCCCAGATATTCAATGCGTGCTCCGGAGATCACGATCGGCATGACATTCGCTTTCCAATCGGCGACGTCCGCGGCATTCGGTTTCCCGAACCACTTTTCATGAATGTGACCCTCGATGGCGTCTTTCTTCCAGTCGACGTTCTTCTGCTGATACGACCCGCCCGTCGCGGTGGGCTTACTCAGGCGCGGGTCGGCGCAAACGAATCCGCACATGGGTCCCCAGTTGCAGGATTTGGTGTCGATCCTGAAACCCTTCATGGAGTAATTCTCTGCGATCAGCCCTTGCGCGGAGGTTCCCGGCTCGCGAAACATGATGACACAACTCACTCGGTCCGCCACTTCCTGGCAAACCTCGCCATGACGCTGGACGAAGCCGGTTACGCGGCAGGCCTCTATAAGATTAGGGTTGATCGCCATTTTCAGAATTTTATCAGAACGAGCTTCGAGGAGGCAACGCGGCAGAAATCCACCTGGGAAAGAAGCTGAAAGCCAGTAGCTGCAAGAGGTTCTCAGAATTCAGTCATCAGTAACGATGGTTGGCAAGCCGAACCCTGGCGGCGGATCGCGAATTCCGCGCCCTTATCCCCGAACCCCGAATCCCGAACCCCGAACCGATTCCCGTGTTCCCGTTCGTCATCGAAAGAAAAGCTCACGGTCACAAGGGCAGTGACCGTTGCTACCCGCTGCAAAGCAGGGCGCTAGGCTGATATAACTCTTTATTAAGACATGAATTATATTATTAAAGATAATGTTTTTAATGCTTGACAATACCGCGCTAAGATTATATTATATTTGTGTAATCACAGAAGAGAGGTGGCTAAAATGAGAATAATGAATCGCTGGGACCCTTCCCGCGGGGCTATGACTCTGCAGGATCAGCTCAGCCGTGTGTTTGGCGATGTGCCGGAGCGTACGGGCGAGGAATCGAACCTGACCACCTGGGCGCCGGCCGTTGACATTTACGAGACCGAAAATGAGCTCGTTATCAAGGCGGACCTGCCGGAAGTGAATCCGCAGGACCTGGACATTCGCGTTGCGAACAACATCCTCACGATTCGCGGCGAACGCAGGTTTGAGAAGAAGGTGGACGAGGAAAACTACCTGCGCATCGAACGCGCGTATGGTGCGTTCACCCGGAGCTTCTCGCTGGCGAACTCCGTGAAATCGGAGGAGATCAAGGCCGAATATCAGAATGGCGCGCTGACGCTGCACATCCCGAAGCGCGAGGAAACGAAGCCGAAGCAGATCAAAGTAAACGTGGTAACGCCGGCAATCGCGGCTAAGGCGAAGGCGGTCTGAGGAAAGCCAGAGCGAAGACGAAGGGGCAGAGGGGGCTGGCGAATTTGCTAGCCCCTATTCCTGCGAAGCCGTGGTTTCTGAACCAGTCGGATTTGTGGGCAGCGGAGAGGGATTTTTAGGCCCAATGGGCTCATCTGTTTTGCTCCGCAATAATCCCGGTCCGTCGAGCATGTCAGCATTTATCACTCCCGCCCCCCAACCCCCGGCACGCTCTGCACAAAGGACTCTGCCCCATCAAGCCGACCTGTAAACCTATAACCCTGTTGACGCTTAAACTCCGCGTATGCTCGGCAATTCAGCCGGAGATTGCTCCGGTATGAAAGAGCGCCTAGCATGGCGAACAACGGCGCGCGGCGTTGCCATAAGTTGCTCCACCCCCTGCGCAGAATGCGCGGCAGGGAATAGAACTTCCGGTCGCAGGAGAGCATTTCTTCGATGATGCTGTCCAGAGAGAAATGCTTACACTGCGCCACCGGGAAGGTCAGCGTGTAGTATTTCCAATCCTCCGGGAATGTATCGAGGGTGATGCGGCCCTCGGATTTCATCCGGTCCCACAGGCGCGTGCCGGGCAAGGGAGTCAGAAACATCGCATTGAGATTATCCACACCGTACTGGCTGGCTGCTGCTGCTGTGCGCTTGCCGACGCCCGGCATGTCGCTGTCCAGACCGATGATAAAGGAACCCACCACCAGAATGTGGTGCCGCTGTATTCGCCGCAAGGAGGCGCGGAAGTCCCGGCCCTTCAGAAGGTTGAATTTCTTGCCGAGCTCCAGAAGCCCTTCCGGCGTGGGGGATTCAAAGCCGATGAAAACACCTCGGCAGCCGGCCTTCGCGGCCAACGCCAGGAGTTCTTCGTCATCGCCGAAGTTGATGGTAGCCTGGGCAACCCACTCCTTTCGCAGGTTCGCCTGTGCCATGGCGCGGAACAGGTCCTTGGCATGGGCGATGTGTTCCGGGCGTGTGCCGATGAGGTTGTCGTCCACCACCAGAACGCGTTTCTCACGGATCAACTGGAACTCCCGCACCACATCCGGAATGGGCCGCTGCCGGTAGTGGGCCCCGTTGAACGCCGTCACGCTACAGAAGGTGCAGTTCATGGGACAGCCGCGCGTGGTCTGAATGGCTCCCATGGCATAACCTCCGGTCAGCAGATCGTGCCGGGCGGGCGGAACGCGGTCTATCTCGGCAAACCCTCCATCATAATGGCGCTTCAGGCACCCATGCCGACTGTCCTTCAGGACTTGCGGCCAGACACGTTCGGCCTCCCTGGTGACGACCGAGTCCACACGCTCCAGGGCCTCGTCCAGGCACATGGTTGCATGAATGCCGCCCATGACGACGGGTACGCCCAAGCGTCGGAAGTGAGCGGCCACCTCATAGGCACGGTTCGCCTGCGAGGTGAAGGCGGTAATCCCCACTAAGTCCGGCCGCGGCATGGCCGGATAGTCAGGCACCCCGAGGTTCTCGTCCACGATGGTGATTTCCCACTCCGGTGGGGTCAGTCCCGCGAGAACCATAAGGCTGAGCGGTTTCCACACCCGGAAACGATTCCAGCGGCTCTCCTTGATTCTGACGATGCTGACTAGCGGATTGGAGGGGTTAATCAGACACAGGCGCATGGCGTCCGTTCACCCACATGTCATCCAGGATTCCCGTTTTCAAATTTCAGGAGGTAGAAGTATACAACGCTCTGCCCCGTTCTGCAGCACTTCGTTTCAGTTTTCCATCCCAGTGACCCCCAGGAGACCACGAAAAAGCGCGCACTGGCCCTTACCACAAGCCACAGTCAACGCAGTCCTGACTGTATGATTTTCTCATGCCCGATACCGTTACGGCCACCGCACGTCGTCAACCGGAATGGGGGACCCGGTGATGGAATCAGTTTTCAGTCCTCAGTTTTCAGTGGTCGGTAACGACGGGTTTCAAGGCGAAAGCTGAGAGCTGAAAGCTGACAGCCGATAGCTGAAAGAAGTTCTCAGTTTTCAGTCATCAGTAACGATGGGTGGCAAGCCGAACCGTCGCACCGAATCGCGAATTCCGTGCTCCGTGTCCCGTATCCCGTATCCCGTGTCCCGAGTTCTTACGGGATTCCGGTGTACCGGGTCGTCATTGAAGGGAAAGCCCAAAGTCACAAGAGTTCGTCTGCCATGAGGATCGCCGGACTTTCAGCCGCGGCGACACCGTGTCTGCCCGCTACCGCTGGCAGCGGGGAAGCGCGCCGTTGCGAGAATGGTATGCGACACACAGACTGCATTCGCCGTGCAGCGTGCAATCTTTCGGGCATGGGCATTCCGCATACCCTCGGTCTTGTGGCGTGGCAAGCGTTCCAACTGGGATAAGATGAAGATGGGCGGAAGCGATGGCCCGTCTCTTATCGCTCCCGGCGGAGCGTTCACGATTTCTGGACATCGACGTGCTCCCAAAATCTACACTGCTGGGCTGGGTTGGCGCAGAGCGCTGCCCTGTGCTTCAGCGCGCTAGATTAGCGCTGGTGTTGCCAACCCACAAACGCAAATTTGCGCGGGGCCGGCCGCAACTCCGGTCCAGCAGTGCCTATGGCCGTGGCGGGCTCTAGAGAGTGATTGGCTCCGGTTGATTTCAATCTTGTCTCTCGGCCGCATAGCTGCGCGTCGCGCCCGTCCGCTGAAAAGCCACCATGAGCAACAGTTTAGGGTTGATTAGGATTCGGAGGATTCGCAGGAGCCGGGGGCTTCGGGGTGAGGAACTGTTTGAGGTTTTCAATGACTTTGTCGAAGTTCTCGTTTCCAGCGATATCGAGAAAAGCAAAACCCAGCGCCATAATTTTCAGGCCGTCGGGCCAGGTGGCAGTTTTCTGGCTTCGATACTCATCAATGACACTATTGATGTCTGCCTTCTCTTGGGGAGTCAGATTCTGGAAGGAATTTAGTGAGGCCTGAAAATACTTCGCGGTATTCTCGAAATCGTTCAACCCTTGGATAAGTTGAAAAACCCTCGCCTGCCGATCAGTAGCCCTCTTCCGGTCGATTTTTTGATCCAGGGTCTTGAGCACAGTTTCCAAGACGATCGCCGGACCGATGGGGTAGTCTTTGCCGTCCGAGGCGCGAAAAGTGAAAAGCTTGGCGCGAAATACGGTGACAGCGCCGAATCCGCCGGCAACCGAAGTCAGAAACAGGTCACCCTTCAGGGAAGGGAATATGGAGGGATAACGACAAAGGAGCCAAAACGCCGCCAGTGAGAGTGCCCCATTGAGCAAAAGATATGAAACACCGCCATTCGTTGTACACGCAAGTATAGGTTCATCCCGGTAACGGGAGAGTATTTCCGAAAAGCCTACCGACATACCGAATAAGGCGCTGCCACACGCCCACCCCCACCAGTGCCAGGGGTAGCCGGAATTCATAATGTAGAGAGAAAAGAATACCGATATTGTGAGTAATCCCACTAGGAATATTAGCGGAACTATAACCCGTTCTGCCCGCTTACGATCAGCCGCTTGCATGCCTTGCCACGCCATTTTCGCGACTCGTCGAAGTTTGATTTAGAACTTTTCCAAGAAATCTTTACCAGCCGGGGTTAACTGCAACAGGTCATTGCCCACCCTGTCTTCTTCCAATTTCGACAGGTAGCCCTTGACGATGAGTTCCTTGGTGACACCGCTAAGAACCTCGACCCGAGCGCTGACCTTGGCCGCCAGGTCGAAAAGCCGTGCACGCTTTTCCGGTGTTTCCTGCAATGCTTGCAAGAGGCGCAGGCTGTACGCCAATAGGGCATCATCGATGTAGTTGACGGCCCTGTTGTACCCAACACTGCCACCACTTCGCTCTGGAGCGCCCGCAGGTCCTGTTGGCCCAGTTGGCGATGTCGGTCCACTAGGTCCCGTGGGTCCAAGGTATCCCAATCCGAATCGATCTTTAAAGCTGCCCAAGTTCGCCTCCATCAAACGATCAAGGGGTCCCGACTTACGACATCCCGCTCGATCCATATACTACTCTGCTCCCGCAGCATAATCAAACCGTAAGTTATTGCTGGCGACCGTGCGAGGCGGACGCCTGGTAGCTTTTGGGCTATAGGCACTTTTCCAGCAAGGGTTTGGCGCGAGTATAATCTCCGGCGTGTGCCGTCCTGCGAGTCAAACCGGGAGAGGGTCCATCGCAAAAGCAGGTTGCCAAGGTAAGGACTGTCCCGGCCGCGGGACTTCCTGATGCCCGATATCGTTACGGCAACCGCACGTCGTCAACCTGGGAAAAAAGTTGAAAGCCGATGGCTAAGAAAGTTTTCAGTCCTCAGCTTTCAGTCATCAGTAACAACGGGTTTCGCGGCGAAAGCTGAGAGCTGATAGCTGACAGCCGATAGCTTAAAAAGGTTTTCAGCCATCAGTAACAACGGGTGGCAAGGCGAAGGCCGACATCGATTCGCGAATTCCGGATCCGTGGCCCCGTTTCCCGAGTCCCGTATCCCGTGTCCCGAGTTCTTACGGGATTCCCGTGCTCCGGTTCGTCAGCGAAGCAAAAGCCCACCACCACGAGTGGTCGCCGCGGCGACACCAAGGCTTCGCGCTGTCCAATCCTGTCTGTTATCTTCCTTACACACAGATCTCAAATCGGCATGCCGCCGCTCAAGGTGAGGATTGTGTTCAGAAATGCCTTTAATTCCGGACATTGCGCAGCCGCGATGGCCAGATCCCTATTTCGTAGTATTCGATTAGCATCCCTCGGCTTCGAATAGTACTCTCGACGAGTGCCAATCCGGAAAATCTCTCGGAGGTGCTGTGAGGGCGGGTGGTTGTGATCCACACTCTCGGGAGCACCCGGCGGCGCTTTGCGGTTATGGCCAGCGAGCTTTTGGATTTCATCCCAGTAGGGTAGGAGCCAAGCCTCGAAATCGTATTGAGCGACGTGGGGATAAAATGGGACGCAGGGTCCTGCCCATTGCCGCATCTTTGCCTTTGCGTCGGCAGCATCCAAAAAGTCGTTTGTGCCGGTGTATACGTCTGTTAAGGCAATGACAGCGTCAGAGGGTTGACTACCGCTCAGCAGGTTCTCAATTTTCCGTCGCAGGTCCTCGCCGGTTGGGATTCGGCCGTGGTAGGGAAACATGTCGAGCCTGGGCATTCTGCCCACTAGCCTTTTGGCAAGAAACGCTGTCAGGTGGGGCTTAAATGCCGTCTCAGTTTTTCCCTCCACCAAAATTGTGATTTTCAAGCGCGCGCTCCGAGACGGCCGTTACTCCACAATTCGTCCAGAGAGTAGTCTTTTAGCCATTTGTCCAAATCAAGTTCATTGGCCCATTTCACCGTGCTCATTCCGTCCTCATCCGAATCCATGAGCAACACTTCGTCCGGATGTAGAAATCGAATAAGCCGATCGGAGTGGGTGGCGACGATCAATTGTGTGCGGTTCGATGCCTCGCGCAATAGATCTGCCAGCAGACTTAGCAACTCGGGATGCAAGCTGACTTCCGGTTCGTCCAGTAGGGTGAGAGCGGTCAGGCCGGGACTTTGCAGCAATGTGGCTAGCCACAAGAAACGAAGCGTGCCTTCAGACAGTTGGTGCATGTAGAGAGGTTTAGAAAAGCCTGTTTCTCGCCATGCAAGAGCAAGAGTTCCTGCCGCAACGGGTGGGAAATCAAGTCGATCGAAACGTGGAAAGGCAGCGCGAAGCGCGTCTTCAACCGCCTCGAAACGGTTTCGTTCGGTTTCGCGCAGATAGAACAGGCAGGACACCAAATCCTCGCCGTTGCGCCCCGGCAGAGTCGCCGGACGCATCGGTTGGGGTAGTCGCACTGGCGCTCGCGGGTCAACGTTCAATACATGGTAGAACGTGGACGAAGATAATCGGTTGCGAAAATCCTCCGGCTCGCGAAACATCTTAGGCACCTGCGACAAAGAAGTTTCAAGTGGCTTGTGTTCCCAGTTAGGTTGCTGAAGTTTTTTCTGATCCACTTCGAAGTACCTGATGTCTGGACCGTTCGAATCAATGTGTAAGAACGGTTGGGTAAAACCACGGTCTTGGCTCAGCTTTTCTTCGCTTATTAAATAGGCAATACCCTGCGGCTTCAGCGCCAATGAATATTCCAGTGGTTCATAGCCCTGTACCGTCATTGAGATTCCGAGGCGGAGCTCTTCAGCCCGATCATAGGTCAATACGCTGCTCAGCCCGCCAAGGTCGGATATGAAATCACTGAGTTTAGTTTGGGCTGAGTTGGCTAGCAGGGAGAGAACTTCCAGCACGGACGTCTTGCCGGTTCCGTTGGCCCCGATCATCACCGACAATGGGCGTAAGGGCAAGCTAACTTTATACAACCGACGGAAGCCATGAATTGATAATTCCCCAAAACGGGGCGCGCCAGCGGGCATTGTTCTTTGCTTCATAATTCCTCACCAGACCGCAACGCGGAGGTCAACGAAGCTTTGGGAAAGACGGTGTCTGTGCGATCCAAATACCGAAGCATCATATTACCCTAGGAAAGGTGGGCGTAGCTAGACTGACCTATTCCAGCAACACTATAGTAACTGACCCAATACCTGGTACCTCACACCTATTCCTAGACACATTCTCGCATCGTTCTCTATAATGAAAGTTAACCTCACGACGGAGGACGCATGCAAGACAGCCAAGAGACCCTGGAACTGAAACACACTATCAACCTTCCCAAGACCTCATTTTCGATGAAAGCCAACCTGCCGCAGAACGAGCCCAAATGGCTCGCGGCTTGGGCCAAGGAGAATTTGTACGGGAAGATTCGCGAGTCACGCAAAGACGCGCCGGTTTTCGTCCTGCACGACGGCCCGCCCTACGCCAATGGCCGCATACATCTGGGGACGGCGATTAACAAAATTCTGAAAGACTTCATCGTGAAGATGAAGACCCTGGAAGGGTTCAACGCCCCGTACGTTCCGGGTTGGGACTGCCACGGCTTGCCCATTGAGATCAATGTGGACAAGGAACTGGGTGGGCGCAAGGCCAAGATGAGCCCCGTGGAGGTGCGCCGCGAGTGCCGCAAATTCGCGCAAAAGTTTGTGGACATCCAGCGCCAGGACTTTATGCGTCTGGGCGTCTTCGGCGAGTGGGATAAGCCCTACCTGACAATGGGCTTTGAATACGAAGCGCGCATCGCCGAAGCGTTTCTGGCATTTCTCGGGGGGGGCTATGTTTACCGCGGGCGCAAGGCGGTTTACTGGTGCATTTCCTGCAAAACCGCGCTGGCGGAAGCGGAAGTGGAATATGAAAACGATCGCAGCCCGTCGATCTATGTCCGCTATCCGGTGACGTCGGACCCGGCCGCGCTCAATCCGGCGCTAGCTGGGCGCAAACTTTGGGTCATCATCTGGACCACCACGCCCTGGACCCTGCCCGCCAGCATGGCCGTGGCCTTCCATCCGGAATTTGAATACGTGGTGGTGGGCAATGACGATCCGCAAGGCGACGCCTACATTGTCGAGAGCCGCCGACTGGGGCCGGTGGTGGAAGCGACGGGGTTAAATGCTCCCAACATTCTGGCGCACCTTCCCGCCAAGGCGCTGGAAAAGATTCAGGTCCGCCATCCGTTTCTCGACCGCGCCGTTGTGCCGGTGATGGCGACTTACGTGACCGCCGAGGATGGCACAGGCATCGTGCACACCGCTCCCGGCCATGGCCGCGAGGACTGCATGACCGGCATGCAGTACGGCATCGATATCTACTGCCCGGTGGATGAGGCGGGGAAAATCACCGAGGGCCTGCCCGAGTATGTGGGCAAGCGGGTTTTCGATGCCAACGCGCCAATCATCGAACTGCTGAAGGCGCGCGGAGTGTTACTGGGGCCGGCGGGCTGGCTTGAGCACTCTTATCCCCACTGCTGGCGCTGCCATAATCCCATCATCTTCCGCGCGGCGGAGCAGTGGTTCATCGACATGGATCACAAGGAATTGCGGCAACGTGCCCTGGACGAAATCAAGAAGACACGATGGGTTCCCTCCTGGGGCGAAGAGCGTATTTCCAACATGATCGCCGAGCGCCCGGATTGGTGTATCTCCCGCCAGCGCGTTTGGGGTGTTCCGCTCACCGTGTTCCATTGCCGTGACTGCAAGAAGCCCATTCTGGACGCGAATCTGGCCCGGCACGCCATTGAACTCTTCCGCAAGGAAGGCGCCGACGCCTGGTACGCGCATTCGGAATCGGAACTGTTGCCGCCCGGCGCGCACTGCCCGGAATGCGGCGGGACGAATCTGCGCCGCGAGACTGACATCCTCGACGTCTGGTTTGACGCCGGGTCCAGCCAATATGCCGTTCTGGGGCACCGGGCGGATTTGCCCTGGCCGGCCGATATTTATCTCGAAGCGGGCGACCAGTATCGCGGGTGGTTCCACAGTTCGTTGCTGGTGGCCTTGGGAACGAACGGCGCAGCGCCTTACCGCCAGGTGCTGACGCACGGTTGGGTGCTCGACGCGCAGGGCCGCGCCATGTCGAAATCCATCGGCAACGTGATCGACCCGCAGGAGGTCATCAAATCTCACGGAGCGGAGATTCTGCGCCTGTGGGCGGCTTCGGTGGAGTTTGGCGAGGATGTTTCCATCTCTCCGGAGATGCTCACGCGCCTTTCCGAAGCTTATCGCAAGCTGCGCAATACTTTCCGCTATTGCCTGGGCAACCTCTACGATTTCGATCCGGCCGAGGACTGCGTGGCGGCGAGCCAACTCGAGGAGATTGATACCTGGGCACTCTCGCGCACGGCGGAATTGCTCGAGCGCGCGCAGGCCGCGTACGACGAATATGCTTTTCACAAGGTCTACCGCGGCGTGTATGACTTCGCCACGGTGGACTTGAGCGCGTTCTATTTCGATATCCTGAAGGATCGGCTTTACACTGCGCCCGCGAGCTCCGTCCGGCGGAGGGCCGCGCAAACCACGCTTTATCGCATCGCCGACGCCCTGGTGCGCGTCGTGGCGCCGCTGCTTTCCTTCACCGCGGACGAGGTTTGGAAGCACCTCCCCGCTCCCCATTTGCGGGAAAAGAGCGTTCACCTGGCAACGTTTGTTTCTCCTGGCGACCTGCGCGCGGGGCTCTCTACTGAACACTTGCAGCGCCTCGAAAACTGGCCGCGCCTGATCGCCCTGCGCGAGGAAGTGCTGAAGGCGCTCGAGGTGGCGCGCCAGGAGAAATTCATCGGCGGGTCGCTGGAAGCCCGCGTGGCGCTGGCGGTCAGTCAGGACCTTCAGCCGCTGGTCGAGCAGTATCGCGGCTTGCTCCGTTACCTCTTCATCGTGTCGCAGGTTGAAGTCAGCCAGCAAGCCGTGGAGGGCGCGACCGCCTCGGGACTCGCCGGCCTGAGCGTGAAAATCGAAAAAGCTGCTGGCCAGAAATGCGATCGGTGCTGGAATTTTTCCGAACAGGTGGGAAAGGACCAACGCTATCCCACCGTGTGCGAACGATGCTCGGCGGCGCTGAAGGAGATTGAGGCGGCAGGGTAGTGGAGCATTTTGCGGTAACGGCGGCTTAATGCTGCCGTTGGGCAGGCAAATTCGCTGCCTCAGCATTGACCATGTTCCCCGAAGGGGGACAATATCATTAGCCGTAGGTGAAACCTACGGAAAGGAAATCTAGAGAATTAGGGGCCGACCCTGGAGGGGTCGAACTGTTCGAACCTTACAGGGTCGGAAGGATTCATTCTTGCCGCTTCGATCCGTAGGTTTCACCTACGGCTAATGATATTCCTCCCCTTCGGGGATGATGAATTGCCCAGATCACGGACACGGGAATCTAAAATCCAAAAGCGAAAATCCAAAATCGATCCGCCCTCGGCCATGACCACCAGTCGCAAAATGGTCTCGCGACTCATAATGGGCGCAATCGCCGTGGCCATCTTTGCGGCCGACCAGGTGAGCAAGACCATCGTGGAACGCCGCATTCCCAGTGGCGCCGTCGTCCCGGTGGTGAAGGGCTTTTTCAACCTGACCAACAGCAAGAACTCCGGGGCGGTGTTCGGAATCTTCTCCGAGTCGGCGGTCTGGTGGAAGACGCCCTTGCTGATCGCCATTTCTGCTGCGCTACTGTTTGCGGTGGTGGTCCTGGTGATCAGAACCCAAAACCCACGATGGGAAACCAGCATCGGAATGGCCCTAATTCTGGGCGGCGCGCTATCCAATCTCTTTGACCGCATGCGCTCGGGCCTGGTCGAGGACTTCCTCGATTTCTACTTCCGCAGTTATCACTGGTACACTTTCAATTTGGCGGATAGCGCTATCGTGGTGGGCACGGGGTTTGTCATCTTGCAAGTGTTGTTTGTGGAGTAGGTGCAAGGTATCAGGTGCCAGGTGTCAGAAGTCAGGAGCTAGGAGCGGCAAGTTAGAAGGACACCGCCCAGTTTCTGCTATTGACTCACTAAATCTGCGTACCATCGCAGCATCGAGTGATTTTAAATGGCCCGATGCCCCGATGATAAGATTACCAGATTCCTGATACCTGACACCTGGCACCTGGTACACACATGGCGGAAACGCGGCAATTTGTGGTTCCGGCGGAGTCAGCCGGCGACCGTCTGGATATTTTCCTGGTGCGGCAGATGCCGGACTGGAGCCGCAGCCAGATTCAGCGCCTGATTCGGCAGGGGTTGGTGACGGTTGGCTCGGCTTCGGCCAAAAAGTCCGGAGAGGTGATCGAGGCGGGAATACCGATCAGCGTCAAGGCAGAGCATGAGGAGTCGAACGCAACTCCGGAAGACCTGCCGCTGTCGGTCATCTACGAGGATTCGGACATTTTGGTGGTAAACAAAGCCGCCGGCATGGTGGTGCACGTCGGCTCGGGCATAAAGTCCGGGACCCTCGTTAACGCTCTTTTGCGCCATTTAGCCCCCATTGGCGGTTTATCCACAATGGGCGGCGCGGAACGCCCTGGAATTGTGCACCGTTTGGACAAGATGACCTCCGGACTCGTGGTCGTGGCCAAGAATGACGCCGCACACCGCCGGCTGAGCGAACAGTTCAAGTCGCGGGAAGTGCACAAGACTTACCTTGCGCTCGTCCACGGGCGCGTGGCCGCCGACAGCGGGGAAATCTCGAGGCCCGTGGGCCGCGATCCCCGCCGACGCACGCGCATGAAAGCGGGGGGAATCGCACCGCGCGAAGCATTGACGAAATACCGTGTGCTGCGGCGATTCGAACATTTCACCCTGGTCGAAGCCAAGCCCCAGACCGGGCGCACGCACCAAATCCGCGTGCATCTGGCCAGCCTCGGCCATCCCGTGGTTGGCGATACGACTTACGGCGCACCCGCCCTACTTCGGTTCGCGGAAAGCGCCGAGCCCACACTGCCGCGCACATTTCTGCACGCCGCAAAGTTGGCTTTCGCGCATCCCCTCACCGGCGCGCCGCTCGAGTTTGAAGCGCCACTACCGAGTGAACTTGCGGCGTTTATTGCTCACGTGGAAACCCGCAAAGGCTAACATGGAAAGGTTGATCGATTCACCATGACGATTCTCAATCGCTTCAAGTTAGACGGTAAGATTGCAGTAGTAACTGGGTGCAGGCGCGGTAGGAAGAATAAAGCTATCAGCGATCAGCTATCAGCGTTCAGCTCAGACAAGAGAACGCGCCAAGGCTTACAGAGGAGGTTCTCACCGTGTCAAAGAGACTTGTCGCAATCATGTTCGCTCTGATTTTATCCGGCTCGGCGGCATCCCCGGCCAATATTCCTCTTACCCCTTATCCCAATCAGCTTGAGCTCGGTCAGGGAGTGTTCCAAGTGGGAACGCGCGTCAGCATCGACGTCACCGGCAACTCAGAAGAGGACCGCTTTGCCGCATCGCTTCTTTCCGGGGACCTGAGTTCTCTCGACGGGGTGGCGACGGGTAGAGGGAAGGGTTCATCCCGCATTGTCCTGGCGCGGGCCGAGAGTGCGGCGGGCAAGCAAATTCTGGAGAAGTCGGGGTTACAAATCCCCGCTCAGGCCGACGAGGAAGGTTACATTCTGGTGGTCACTTCCCATGAAGCCTCCATTGTGAGCAATACGGCCGCGGGCATTTTCTATGGGGTGCAAACCTTGCGGCAATTGTTCCATCCGGTAAAAGGCGGCGGGGCCGAGGCGCCGCAGGTTCGGATTGTTGACTGGCCCGCCATCCGCTGGCGCGGCGTGAGCCTGGACATCAGCCGCGGTCCCATTCCCACTCTGGCTTCCTTCAAGCGCGACATTGCGCTTCTCGCCGAGTATAAAATCAACATGATTTCTCCCTACATGGAGAACACCTTTGCCTACCCCAGCGTGCCGAATTTCGCCGCGCCGGGTGGGGCTATCACTCCGGAAGAAGCCAAGGAACTGGTGCAGTACGCCGCGCGGTACCACGTGACGATTATCCCCGAGCAGGAGTGTTTCGGGCACCTGCACCTGGCGCTCCAGAGTGAGCGTTTTCAGGATTTGGCGGAGGTGCCCTATGGCCAAGTGCTCTCGCCCACCGCGCCGGGTTCCTTTACATTGATTGGCAAGATGTTTGCGGACCTGGCGGCGGTTTTCCCCGCTCCCTTCTTCCACATCGGGGCCGATGAAACCCAGGAATTGGGGCAGGGACGCACCAAGCCGGAAGTCGACGCGGAGGGTTACAGCAAGGTTTACGTGGATTACCTCCGTAAGATCGATGAGACTCTGAGCCCTTATCATCGCAAGATTCTGTTCTGGGGCGATATGGGCGTGCAGCATCCTGAGCACCTCAAAGATTTGCCGCACGATATGATCGCGGTGCCTTGGGACTACGACGCCAAGCCGTCTTTTGCCAATCAGATCAAGCCCTTCCGCGATGTGGGCCTGGAAACATGGGTCTCGCCGGGCGTGAGCAATTGGAGCCGTATTTTTCCCGACTACGCCGTGGCCCTCGCGAACATCCGGCAATTTGTGACCGATGGGAAAGCCCTGGGAGCTACGGGTGTCTTAAACACCACCTGGATGGACGATGGCGAGGGCATGGTGAATTTCACCTGGTACGGCCTCGCTTATGGAGCGGCGCACAGTTGGCAGAAAACCGTGGACGACGACCGGTTCAACGACAGTTGGGACTGGACGTTTTACCGCGCCGACGATCATCACTTCGTAGGCGAAGTTAAGAGCCTCACGGATCTCCACAACGTCCTACGCAAGGCGATTCATGCCGACGGACAGGATTCTCTGACCTGGCGTGATGCGATGAGTCCGGAAGGGCAGGCCTTCTACCTTCGAATGGAGCCTGCCGCGCACCAGATTCGGCTGACTGCCGAGGACGTAGTTGCTGATCTCCTCGATAATTCTCACCTCGCCCGCCGCAATGGTGATCTATTGAATTACACGGAGTTCGCCGCCCGACGGTTCGACTTTCTCGGCCAGAAGGCCATTTACGCCAAGGTCATTGCGGACCTCTATTCCCAGGCGCAAACCCACGCATCTGACCCTGCTGCGGTCCACCCGGCACTCGGTCACATTAATGGCTTGATTCGGGATATGGGCCACCAAACAACCTTGCTGCGCGACATGTACCAGAAACTCTGGCTGGGAGAAAACGAGCCGTACTTCCTGGGGAATATCCTGGCTCGCTACGACGAGGAGTTAGGCCGCTGGGAGCAGGCTTCTAACCGAATCAGCCGCAGCAGGAGGATTTATGACCAGCACGCGCTGCCGCCCCTCACCGATCCGCCAGAGCCCGTGTCGAAATGACCTGGGTATTGGAGCGTCTCAAGGAACGCAAGGAGGAAGACCACACGAAAAGGCGTGTACACTGAATACGTATGAAAAACGTGACTCTCCGTGCCGACGCGGACCTGATCGAGCAGGCGCGGCTCATTGCCCGCTCGCGACGCGAAACGCTCAATGCGGCTTTCCGTAGATGGCTGTTGCAGTATACGGCACAAGAAGGAAGAAGTGGGCGTGAGGTTAACTTCCTGATGAAACGATTGCGCCACGTCGAGGCAGGCCGCCACTTCACCCGGGACGAGATGAATGAACGGTAGGTTTTCTCTTGTAACCCCTTGGCCGACTTGCTTCCGTCCCGCCCGAGTTGTTTGCATCGAGCGATTAGAAAGTCCGCGCGGCTTGATTGCTGCTCAAAACCTTTTGTTGGTTTCAGCGCGCACGCGGTCGACATACTTCCCCGTGGCCACTTCCACCCGCACCGTTTCACCCGGCTTGATGAACTGTGGCACCATGATTTCCAGTCCATTCGCGAGCGTGGCCGATTTGTAAGTGTTATCTTGTTGCTGGTGGACGGGCTGTGCGGTGGTGGTAATCTTCGCCTCGACGATCGAGGGAAAGACTATGCTGACCGGCTGGCCTTCGTACAACTCCACGGGAACTTTCATCTCGGCCTGAAGAAACTTGGTGGCCGTGCCGATGGCCTCCTGGGGGATGGAAACCTGCTCGAACGTGTCGGGGTTCATGAAGGTGACGGAGTCCGCATCCGAATAAAGGAATTCCATCTCCTGCCTTTGGAGTTGGGTGTCCTCCAGCCGTTCTTCCGGCCGGAAGCGGAACTCCTTCAGGCTGCCGTTCACCACATTGCGGCCGCGGGCGTGGACGCTCCCCGGCATCTTGCCCTGCCCCAAGTGGTATGTAGATTCGAACACCTTGAAGATGCCTTCGCCGATCTTCAAAACCATTCCTGGACGGAGTTGAGACGCGATAACCATGGGAACCTCGATGGCCCTAAAGGGCAATTGGCGTACCGCCAGGCTGCGGGGATTCCAGCGGCGCGCGGGTGAAGGATCCGGCGTATGTTCCGGCACGGAGAATGGCCGTGCCGTTCGCCATCGCCGAGGGAGCAAGGGTAGCGCCACAGGGCCGCAAATGAAAGTCAAAATGCGAAGAGTGAAGGTACGCCGGGATTAGGCGGGCCGAAATACTCGCTGGCCCCAATACTATGTGAGAAAAGCGGGCTAGTTCCCAATGGCAGAATCGATTACCATCTGTGCGACACCGGCCGCCGGCGAGTTCGGTGGGAGCAACCAGACCCATCGAGATTGGGATGGGTAGTAGCGGGCGGAACGGAGGTCCAGCCTGAAACGCAGAGGAGAAATACGATGCCCCAAATGGGTGAGGTGGTGACCGCAGCAGAGCTACAACGCAATGTCGAGGAGGCCGTCGAGCGCACTCCGGTGCTTGACGTTCACACGCATCTTTACCCGTCCAGCTTCGCGGGCCTGTGCTTGTGGGGAATCGATGAGCTGGTGAACTACCACTATCTGGTGGCGGAGTTGTTCCGATCGTCCCCAGCGACCCCGCAGCAATTCTGGGCGCTCGAAAAATCCCAGCAGGCCGACCTGATTTGGGACGCTCTCTTTGTCAAAAACACGCCGCTTTCGGAGGCCGCCGCCGGCGTGGTGGCGGTTATGGTGAAGCTGGGGCTTGATCCCTGCCAACCGGACCTGAAACAGGCGCGCGAGTATTTTGCTTCAGTCACGGTGGAACAGTACATTGACCAAGTGCTGAAACTCGCCCATGTTTCGGAACTGGTGATGACGAACGATCCCTTCAACCCTGTGGAAAGGGCGGCGTGGAAGCGCAACGAGCCTTGCCCCGAGCGTTTCCATCGCGCCTTGCGAATGGACCCCGTGCTGAATGATTGGGACACCGCGCACGCAGTGATGGCGGCGGCAGGCTTCAAAACCGGCGCGGCTTTGACCCCGCAGACCGTGACTGAAGCGCGCCACTTCCTGGACCAATGGATTGCCCGTCTGCGCCCTGTTTACCTCGCGGTTTCGCTGCCTTTTACGTTCACTTACCCGGATGATTCTCCGCGCACGCGCTTGATCCGCGAAGTCGTCCTTCCCACGTGCCTTCAGCACAACATCCCCTTCGCCTTGATGATCGGCGTGTCGCGGCAGGTGAACCCTGTCTTGAAGGATGCCGGCGATAGCGTGGGGTATGCGGACACGGCTTCGGTCGAGCGAATCTGCGGCGAGAACCCGGGCGTGCGTTTCCTGGTCAGCATCCTGTCGCGCGAGAATCAGCACGCTCTGTGCGTCGCCGCGCGCAAGTTCAGCAACCTGATGCCCTTCGGTTGCTGGTGGTTCCTCAACAACCCCTCGATTGTGGATGAGATCACGTCAGAGCGCCTGGAATTGCTCGGCTCGACGATGATCCCGCAGCACTCCGACGCCCGGATTCTAGATCAGTTGATTTACAAATGGGCGCATTCGCGTAGGGCGATTTCCCGCGCCCTCTCGGCTTCCTATTCCCGCCTGGTCGCCGATGGTTATCCCCTCACGCGGAAGCAAATCGACCGCGATGTCGAGCGGATGTTCTCCGGCAATTTCCGGAGATGGGTGGGCCTACCCTCGGCGGAGCCGCTCGGTCCGCAAATGTAGAAGCCGCCTTCAGGCGGGCATGGGTTGATGAATCCACAATGCCGGGCTGAAGCCTGCCTCTACAAAAGCCATCGCGGTCCATGGTTTTCACTCGGGCCCCATGCGGAGTCGCGTTAGAAAGAAAAGAGGTGAAAGCTTGAAGACCCTGATTTTGTCTTTACTGGCGCTGACTGTCGTACCGGCGGCGGTGGGACAGTTTCAGTTTCGCGACTTGAACTCCACCTCAATCGAGCTGACGGATAAGGGCTCGCCAGTGTTTGTCTACAATTACGGAACCATGCTCAAGGAGGGCACCACGCCGGACCGCGCCCGCTGCTGCTATCTCCATCCCGTCTACGCGCCGAACGGTGTGGTGGTTACCGACGATTTTCCCCAGGATCATCCCCACCACCGCGGCATCAGTTGGATGTGGCCCGTCGTTATTGTGGATGGCACGACTTACGACCTGTGGACGATCAAGGGTATCCTCGACCGATTCGAAAGGTGGGAGCGCAAAAAGGCCGGCAAGAACAGTGCGGAGCTGGCGTTTCAGGATGGCTGGTACGTGGGCGATCGCAGGGTGGTGCAGGAGAACGTGGAGATCGTCGCGCATTCCCTTGTGGATGGGCGCCGTGACCTCACCGTCACCGTCACCCTGCATTCGGTGGGCGCGGAGGTGGTGATTGGCGGCACGCACGATCATGACAAGGGCTATGGCGGAGGGCTGGAAATTCGCTTCGCGCTGCGGACCGATACCAGGATTCGCACCGCCACGCAGCAGGATGCCCCTGACAGCGACCGTGTGCCTGCCGCTTGGGCGGAGCTAGCCGGCAATTTCGGCGGCAAGCTGGCCACCACGCGCGTCACCGAAGATTCCTCCAACCCCGGCGCACCAAACGGCTGGTGCTTGCGGCACTACGGATATGTGGGGGTGGATTACCCGGGATTGGGATTACGCCGCCTCGATAGCAAGGTCCCCCTGACTATGAAGTTCCATTTGTCGCTCTCGGGAAGTAAAACGCAGGCCGCGGATTAACACGGATGAACACGGCTCATGAGAACCCAAGGCAAAGAAGGGAAAACGAGACCACGGGGCAAAGGAAAGGCGATTGTGGGCATTGATTTTTTTGCCTGCACTTCCGCTTTCTTGATCCGTGTTCATCCGTGTTAATCTGCGTCCGCCTTGAGGGTGAGAATATGCGATTAAAGAAAATCTCATCGCGACGACGATTTCTCCAAGGCTCTATCACCGCGG
This sequence comes from Terriglobia bacterium, assembly GCA_050010335.1. Lineage (GTDB taxonomy): Bacteria > Acidobacteriota > Terriglobia > UBA7540 > UBA7540 > Bog-366. The sequence continues at coordinate 3,800 of JBEKLF010000044.1, read as the reverse complement.
CTGCGGCCATTGGCTTTCCCACCATCGTCCCGGCCCGCGTTTTCGGCAGGAGCGCACCGAATGACCTGATCCAGGTGGCGCAGATCGGCTGCGGCCGCATCGCCCGAGTCTCTGAATTCCCCGGCATTCTCAGGAATAGCGATATGGCGCGGTTTGTGGCCGTTTGCGATCTGGATGCCATCCGGGTGGCTGACGCGAAAAACATGCTCGAACAGGCGTACGCGCAGAAGTTCGGAGCGGGGAAGTACGCGGAGCTCAAGACCTATGGCGACTATCGCGAGATGCTCCAGGACAAGAGTATCGATGCGGTCGCGATCAGCACGCCCGACCACTGGCACGCGCAGGTGGCGATGGAAGCGGCGCTGGCCAGCAAAGACATCTACCTGCAAAAGCCCGCATCGCTGACCGTCAAGGAAGGCCGCCAGATGGCGGACACGGTCAAGCGGACGGGTCGCATTTTTCAGCAGGGAAGTCAGCAACGTTCGGATTATAACTTTCGCACTGCCTGCGAATTGGTCCGGAACGGCCGCATCGGCAAAGTTCAACAAGTCTTGATCGGGTTGCCGGTGGATCCCTCGGGGGACGTGGAGCCGGAAATGCCCGTCCCGGCCAACTTGAATTACGACATGTGGCTCGGCTCCACGCCCCCGGTCTACTACACGGAAAAACGTGTGCACCCCCAGGCGGCGACGTTAGATGTTCGCTACGACCGCCCCGGCTGGCTGCGCTGTGAGCAGTTTGGCGCCGGCATGATCACAGGTTGGGGGGCACATCACATCGACACGGCACACTGGGCCATGGATACCGAATACACGGGGCCCGTCGAGATCGTGGCCAGCGCCGAGTTCCCCAAGAAGGGGTTGTGGGACGTTCACGGCGCGTTTCATGTGCGGGCGCACTACGCGAGCGGTGCCGATGTTTTTATCAGTGAGATGTACCCGACCGGCGTCAAGTTCATCGGTGAAGACGGATGGATTTGGGTCACGCGCGGCGCGCCTGTTACCGCCAGCGATCCGGCCGCGCTGAAGGCGCCCAACCCGGCGCTCGACGCGAGCGACCGGAAGATGCTGATAGCCGGCATCAAGGATAATGAAATCCATCTACACCATAGCCCCAGGAACGATCATCACCTGGACTGGCTCACCAGCATCAAGACGCGAGGGGCCCCGGCGGCCCCGGCGGACGTGGGCCACAGGTCCTGCACCGCCTGCCTGCTCGCTCACGATGCCATGAAATTGAATCGCGAACTCAAGTGGGACCCGCAGGCGGAACGGTACGTCAATGATGAGGAGGCCAACGCCCTGCTGTCCCGTCCGCAGCGCGCGCCATACGGCACTGATTACGTGCTGGCCAAACTGGGATGAGTGCCCGTGGAAGATTCGCTAACAGGTCCGTGTAGCGCAAACCCCCGGTTATGGGGGAGCCGTGCAGAGCTTTAGAGTGCGGCAGCTCGCTTCCGCTCTTTCACCAGCCAACTCGCTGGCTGGTCCGTAGCGCTCAACTTTAGTTCAGCACGCGCCGACCTCCCGACCAATTCGGGACAGGTCCGGTCGGCGCTTCGCATGCAACTTGCCAGACTGTTTACTGGCGGAGAATTCTGCGCACGGCCGAAATCCCGCGAGCAAGCTCGCGGGGAGGAAAGCGCCAGCAAGCTGCCGTACTCTAAAGCTTCGCAAGCTGTGCGAGGAATGGGGCACTGCGTTAATCAGAAACGTTTCGTAACGGCGGGGCCGTCCCCCCCGCCCTTCCGTAACTCTATTAGGAAATCCGGGCTGAACACCCAAATCCCGTTTGGGAGCATATAATGCGGGACATGCACATTAACCGGCGGAAGTTTATTCAAACGGCAGGGGCAGGCGCGCTGCTTGCCGGGTCCGCTGCCAATTCCACTTTGCCTGCGGGGCTGGCGGCAGAGCCCGCAGGCAACTTGCAGCCCGCAAAAGGAAGGGACGAACCCATGGGAGATTCCAACTTCGTCAGACTCATCACGCTTGATCCCGCCCACTTCCACGCGGCTCTGGTGCAGAAGCAGATGTTGCCGGGAATTTCCAAGCGCGTTGCTATTTACGCGCCGCTCGGGCCGGACCTGCTGGCGCACCTGAAGCTGATCGAACAATTCAACAGCCGGCCCGACAACCCCACGAATTGGGAGCTGGACATTCACTGTAGTCCCCGATCGCTCGAAGAGATGATCGCCGCGCGGCCGGGAAATGTGGTGGTGCTGGCAGGGCGCAATCGCGTCAAAATCGGCAAGATCAATGCCTCGCTCGAGGCGAGATTGAATGTGTTGTCGGACAAGCCCTGGATTATCCGCGCCGAGGACATGCCCGCTCTGGAAAAGGCCCTCGCCCTGGCCGACCAGAAGGGGCTGGTGGCGTACGATATGATGACCGAGCGCCATGAAATCTCGACCATCCTTCAGCGCGAACTGGTGAATGACCCGGCCGTCTTTGGCACGGTGATTCCCGCTGACCCGGCCCATCCGGGCGTTTTCATGGAAAGCACCCACCACATTCTCAAGACAGTCGCCGGAACCCCCAACCCCCGTCCCCCATTTTTCTTCGACATTCTGGATCAGGGGGAGGGGCTCACCGACGTCGGCACGCACCTGGTGGACTTGGCGCAGTGGACGCTCTTTCCCGACCAAGCCCTTGATTATCGCCAGGACATTCAGGTTCAGGGCGGCAAGCGTTGGGCGACCCCCATCACGCTCGGGCAGTTCCGGCAAATCACCGCGGCCGCAACGTTTCCCGCCGAACTTGCTCCCTACGTTCACGGCGATCAGTTCGATTACTACTGCAACAATCAGGTGGATTACAAAACTCGGGGCGCCCAGGTGCGGCTGAAAGTGCTTTGGAATTGGGAGTCACCCGCGGGCGTGGATTTTCATCATGCCATCTACCGCGGGACGACAGCCAGCGTCGAGATCCGCCAAACGGTGAAGGAGAAGTACCAGCCGGAATTGTTCGTCGCGCCGAACGGGGCGGAGCGTCGAGCCGCCGTCGCCGCGGCCGTCCGCTCCCGCGTCGAGCGCCTTCAGGCTACTTATCCGGGGGTTGGAATCGAAACCTCGGGCGACGAGTTGCACATTACCATTCCCGACCGCCACCGTGTGGGCCACGAGGCGCACTTTGCGCAGGTGGTGGAGGAGTTCCTGACGTATCTGAAATCGCCGAAATCCATGCCCGCGTGGGAGCGGCCCAATATGCTGGCGAAATACTTCGTGACCACCACGGGCGTGCGAAAGGCTTCACCGCCAAGGCGCTGAGGCGCAGAGAAAAACAGGTGTCAGGTTTCAGGAGTTTACTGGCACCCAAATGCATGGAATCTAACACCCCCGAATCCGTCCAACCAAACCTGCTGCCGGGGCGGCTCACACAGTATAGGGTTTTGTCACTGGATGGTGCGCATTCATGAAAAGCAAGGTATAAGCCAGACCAGAATTGTTGTAGCGCGCCCCTCGCGTGAAGAACGGTCAGAAATGCACTGACCGTGGCTTCTGCTCCTCATCGAGGAACTGCTCCCCCGTCCGCTCCCGCGGGCCTTCGTCGCCTACCTGCGCGCCAAGATCACCCCGCGCCCTGCACCGGCTCACACGCCGCCCACCATGGGCTATAATGTATCCCCTGGGCAAAGTTGCGAAACGCGGGTCCGTTCAGAACAGGATAGAATGGCAAATCAGTTTCGAGCGAAGGTCGTCTGGCGAGATAAGAGATGAAACTGGTTTTTGCCGCCGCAACCAACTCTGATGCAGCCGTGCTCGCGGCGCTTCACAGCGCTGTTGCCGGGGACCTCACCCG
>JBEKLF010000043.1:0-41602 GCA_050010335.1 Terriglobia bacterium | reverse complement strand
GAGCATTGGGCTGACAGGCGCCAATCCCGGCGACTTTGCCCAGACGAATACTTGCGGGTCAAGCGTGGCGGCAGGAGCCAATTGCACTATCAGCGTCACCTTCAAGCCCCCCGCCACGGGAACTCTAACTGCCGCCGTCACCTTTACTGACAACGCTTCCAGCGGCACCCAGAGCGTGAGCCTTTCGGGCACCGGGGCGAGCACTGCGGCCGCCGCCAGCCTTTCCGCCACCAGCCTGTCCTTTGGAAATGAAGCGGTGGACGTGACCAGCTCCTCGCAAGTTGTAACCCTGAGCAACACGGGCGGCGCCAGTTTGAGCATCTCCGGCATGGCGTTCACGGGGGCAGATGCCGGCGACTTCACGGAGTCTGACACTTGTGGTTCTTCCGTGGCGGCGGGAGGCAACTGCACCATCGCCGTTCTGTTTACCCCTGCTGCCACCGGGACACGCACGGCCGCGCTGAGCATCAACGACAATGCGAGCGGGAGCCCGCAGTCGGTGTCGCTTTCGGGTTCGGGAACGCACGACGTGATGCTGTCTTGGACCGCCAGCACGACGCCTGGGGTGACGGGTTATTACGTCTACCGGGGGACGACCTCCGGCGGGGAAAGTTCGACACCCTTGAACTCCACCCCCATTAGCAGCACCTCTTTTACGGACGAGAGCGTCACGGCGGGAACGACGTACTACTACCTGGTTACGGCCGTAGCTTCGGATGCTGTTACCCAGAGCGCCGCCTCCAATGAAGCTTCGGCAACCGTCCCCTCGCCCTAACTTCGGTCCCCAGCCAGCTCGATGTCGAACGTGAACTCCCCATGCTGGCCACCTATCTGCGGATCCTCCACCTTTACGATGTGTGGGCTTGAAAGTGGATAGTTACATCCAATGGAATACCATGATGTATGAGACCTTTTTTGCGGAAGAACCGCGCGCCAGGGATTGGATCCAGCGTGACGTTAGCGGCCTCCCCATCCTGCTGGTCTACGGTTATCAGCAGTCGTATCGCTACCGCCCGTGCTTTAACCATCAGGAGTATGCCGTTCAGGACTCCTACAACGAAACGCTTTCTGGCAAACCCACCTCTCTTTAGTGCTTGTGACCTTCCCTGCTCATCTGATTTTCACAATGCCTCCGCTCAAATGGATCGTGGGCAGCATTGGCATTGAATTGGTGGGTAGTGGTGGTACCATAGGCGGCTTCATTGTAAGCAAGAATAGGAGAATCGTGTGAGCGCAGAGGCAAGCAGCGGTTCAGCGAAAGGAACGAAGGCTGAAAGCAGTAAGCTGTCATTCTTCGAGAAGGTTGGCTATGGCGTTGGCGACACTGCCTCAAACTTCTACTGGCAGATGTTTCTCAACTTTCTGTCATTTTTCTATACCGACGTTTTCGGCCTTGCGGCCTCAGCTACCGCCACCATGTTCCTGGTGGTGCGGATTCCGGATACGTGCATTGACCCAGTGATGGGCCTGATCGCGGATCGCACCGAGACGCGGTGGGGACACTATCGCCCTTATTTGCTGTGGGGATGTCTGCCCATGGCGATGGTGGGGGTGGCGATGTTTACCACTCCCAATCTGGGGGCGCACGGCAAGCTGGTGTACGCCTATGTGACGTACGCCCTGATCATGCTGGCGTACACCTTCATCAACATTCCATACGGGGCGCTGATGGGAGTGATTTCGCCAAACTCTCTTGAACGCACCAGCGTATCGAGCTACCGGTTCGTTCTCGCCTATGGCGGACTCTTCATGGTCCAGGGGCTCACCATTCCGATGGTGAAACATTTCGGCCACGGCAATGACCAGAGGGGGTTCCAGTTGGCAATGGTCGTTTATGGAGTTTTGGCGATCGGTCTCTTCCTCACAACTTTCTTCACCACCCACGAACGTGTGCAGACAGCCCACCGGCCTGGCGACGCGCTGAAGGATGATCTGCGGGATCTGCTGAAAAACGTGCCCTGGGTGATGGTGTGCTTCATCGGAGTCTTCGCGGTCTTCTATATCGCCATTCGCATGGGCGCCATCCTGTATTACTTCAAGTATTGCGTCGTGCAACCGGGGCAGTTGTACCACTTAGATTACGTATTTCTGGGATACCACTTTAAGAGTGATTTCACGCCGGAGGCGCTGGGATCGTGGTTCATGGTATTTGGAACCGCAGGCGTGATCTTTGGCGCCGCCATGGCACGTCCTCTTTCCACGCTACTCGGCGGCAAGCGGCGCGCGTATCTGATTTTAATGACCTTGGCCAGCACGCTGACGGTGCTCTTCTACTTTGTTCCGCTCAGTAACATTCCCCTCATTTTTGTCACCCACATCGCCATTTCGACGTTGTTTGCTCCCACCTCACCGCTGTTGTGGGCTTTCTACGCCGACACGGCTGATTATTCGGAGTGGAAGACCGGGCGCCGCGCGACGGGCCTGGTGTTTTCGGCAGCATCGTTCTCGCAGAAGTTGGGGTGGGCGGCGGGGAGTTCGCTCTTTCTCTGGCTGATCGGCACTATCGGGTTCCACGCGAATGTGGTGCAGACTCTCCACGTGCAGACCGGCATCCGTTACATGATGAGCTTTTACCCGGCGGTGGTTGGCTTCCTGTCGGCGGCGGCGGTGCTGTTCTACAAGCTGGACGATACAACCATGGTGCAGATTGAAAAGGATCTCAAGCTGCGCAAGGCATTGGCAGCTTAGATCGTGCCAGCGCCCACCCAAGAGGCAAAATGAGTAATGACAAGGCATCTGGTGCCGCGCGGAAGGTCCAGCTCTCTACGGAGGCGGCGACTGGCTCCTTCGTCGATCTTCGCGGTGAACGGTACTATCGCATCGCCCACTACGATGCGATGCCTCCCTTCTTCATGAGTATCGTCAGCGACTCGGATCATTGGCTCTTTATATCCAGCAACGGGGGGCTGACGGCGGGCCGCAAGGACCCCGACCACGCGTTGTTTCCGTATTATCCCGATGATCGAATCCACGACGCCTCGGAGCACACGGGAAGCAAGACCATCATTCGCGTTATAGAAGACGGCGGAGCGGCGCTCTGGGAGCCGTTCTCAGCGCAACGGGAGGGAAGCCACCAGGTGTCGCGCCACCTGTACAAGAGCGTGTACGGAAACAAGATCATCTGGGAGGAAGTGAACCATGATCTGGCGTTGACATTCTCGTATGGATGGATGATGAGCGAGCGTTTTGGGTTTGTCCGCCGCGCCCAAATAGTCAATCGCCGCGACGATGCGGTCAGGGTGGAACTACTCGATGGTATTCAGAATGTTTTGCCGTCCGGCGTAACGCGGCGATTCCAGGCGGAATACAGCACGCTCGTGGACGGTTACAAGCGCACGGAACTGGAGCCCACGACAGGGCTGGCCCTGTTTCGTCTGTCGTCCATCCCTGTTGACAAGCCGGAACCCAGCGAGTCGCTGCGCGTCAACGTTGCGTGGTCCGCGGGATTGGATGCCGAGGCGCGCCTGCTCTCGAGCGTTCAGCTTGACGCGTTCCGCCGTGGCAGCGCCGTTACGCAAGAGACCGATATTCATGGGCGCCGCGGAGCTTATTTTCTGAGGGCTTCACTCACGTTGCCCGCCTGCGGTGAGAAGGGATGGAAGATCGTCGCCGAAGTTGATCAGGACGCGGCGGGAGTGAGGTCAATCCTTCATCACCTTCATTCCCCTGCCACCATTGTTTCCGAGATCGATGATGGCGTGGCCCGCGGCACCGAGAACTTGGTGAGAATTGTGGCCGCGGCCGACGGGCTCCAGCTAACCGAGGACGAGCCGGCCATCTGGCACCATTTTTCGAGCACGCTCTTCAACGTGATGCGCGGTGGCATTCCGAACGATAACTACCGGATATCGCGCGCGGATCTGAAGCTATTCATCTTCCAAGCCAATCGGCAATTGGCCCGGAAGCACCAGGCCTTCCTGGACGGATTGCCGGAGCTGATCCTGCACCGCGCCCTCATCGAGCGGGTGCGCGAACAGCAGGATGCGGATTTGGAGAGATTGGTAAATGAGTATCTGCCTATGACTTTCAGCCGCCGTCATGGTGACCCCAGCCGGCCGTGGAACCTATTCGAAATCAAGGTTAAGGATGATCAGGGCCGTAAAGTCCTGAACTACCAGGGAAACTGGCGTGACATCTTTCAGAACTGGGAAGCTCTCAGCGTGTCATTTCCGGGATTTACGGAGGGCATGATCTATAAGTTTCTCGACTCCTCAACCGCCGATGGCTATAACCCTTACCGAATCTCCAGCACCGGCTACGATTGGGAAATCATTGATCCGCACGACCCGTGGTCGTTCATCGGCTACTGGGGAGACCACCAGGTCATTTACCTTCTGAGGTTGCTAGAGCAGGCCCAGGGGCATTACCCGGACTGCCTTCAGAAGTTGCTACGGCGCGCCGTATTCACCTATGCGAATGTGCCGTATCGCATTAAACCCTATGCGTCGCTGCTCGAGGATTCGCGGAACACCATTACCTTTGATCGCGCGGCGCATCGCCAGGCCATGAAACGGGCGTCGGAACTGGGGGAAGACGGAAAGGCGTTGCTCACTCATGACGGGCAGCTTGCTCGCGCTAATCTTGCGGAGAAGATTCTGATCGTCATCCTGACGAAATTTGCGAATTACATTCCGGAAGCCGGCATCTGGATGAATACGCAACGGCCCGAGTGGAACGATGCGAATAACGCGCTGGTGGGCGCAGGCGCTTCCATGGTTACGCTGTACTATTTGCGCCGCTTCCTGGTTTTTACCCGGGAACTGATCTCACTGGAGCGAACGGGAGAAATTGAGCTGTCGGCGGAACTGGCGGCGCTGTTCGGACAGGTGTTCGGCACGCTCGAAAGCTTCCTGCCGCTTCTCAATGCTCCCCTCTCGGACCGCGGCCGCAAGTCAATTCTTGACGCGCTCGGAAACGCCGGATCGATCTATCGGCAGAAGATCTACGTCCAGGGCTTTTCCGGAGAACGAAGCTTGGTGCCGGCCGAGCGGGTGCAATCGTTCTGTGATCATGCCTTGAGGCACATTGATCATTCGATTCAAGCCAATCGCCGTGCCGATGGGCTCTTCCATTCGTACGATCTCATCACTATTGCGGGAGAAGAAATCCGGATACGGAAACTGCAAGAGATGTTGGAAGGCCAGGTGGCGGTGCTCAGTTCTGGAGCGCTCACACCCGCCCAAGGTGTGTCCCTGTTGGACGCGCTCCGGAACAGCAGTCTGTACCGCCCCGACCAGAATAGCTACATCTTGTATCCTGATCGGCCGCTGCCCCGCTTCCTCGAAAAGAACAATGTGCCGCAATCCGAAGTCGAGATGTCGAAGCTGCTCGTGTCCATGCTGGAGCGGGACGATCGCCGTATCGTTGTTCGTGATGGGGAAGGTGGCCTTCACTTTAATGCCTCATTTCGCAATGCGGAGATGCTGAAGCAGGCGCTGCATGAGCTGAGGAGCGAGTTCCGTCAACTTGCGAAGAAAGAAGAACGGCAGATCCTCGACCTTTACGAGAAGGTGTTCGACCATCAATCGTTCACGGGTCGCTCTGGCACCTTCTACAAGTATGAAGGACTTGGGTGCATCTACTGGCATATGGTCTCGAAGCTGCTGCTTGCTGTGCGTGAGATTTTGGAGAGAGCCGTCGCGGCCGGCGCTGATGAATCCGTCGTTCAGAAACTGAGAGATCATTACAATAGCGTTTATGACGGCTTGGGTGTTCACAAGTCTCCCGCGGTCTTCGGTGCCATTCCCACGGACCCGTATTCGCACACTCCGGGATTTGCCGGGGCGCAGCAGCCGGGAATGACCGGTCAAGTGAAGGAAGACTTCATCGCTCGCATGGGTGAGATGGGCGTTCATGTTGAGAATGGAGAGCTTGCATTCGTTCCGAAACTTATGACCAGGGCGGAGTTTCTTGCCGAGCCTAAGACGTTTCACTATTGCGATGTCGAGGGCAACCAGAAGACGCTGAATCTAGAGAGGGACACGATAGCCTTCACTTGCTGTCAAGTTCCTGTTGTCGCACATCGCAGCGGCCCGCAGCACATCCGCGTGACCTTTGGGGATGGAATGTTGCAACTTGTCGGTGGACTGAAGTTAGATGCCGCGACGAGTGCTGCCATTTTCGACCGCTTGGGGACGATCCGGAGTCTCGAAGTGTTCTATGGTTTGGCATGAGTAATTGGCTTTCCGAAGACGGAACTGTCCGATTGCTCCTATTCGCAGGAATTTGTCCACCGTCAGCGAGCAAGTGTACGCGGTGCCCGGCGCGTTCTGCACTCCTCTTTGCGCTGGCTTCTAGGACCGCCGTGCCAGCGTAGAGCGGCGGCAATACATCAATTCACTCGTCTCACTGTAAGTTTTGGCTGCTCAGATGGCTCCGGAGCTGGCACGAATTCCGCGTGCAAAGTTATCTTCCCGTCCAATGAGTACCCCTTACTTGGCAATTGCTCCCCTACAAATAGAACTGCAGTCCTCCGCCCTTCTCGCGGATGACTATTATCAATGCCTGAAATACATGCGGAAAAGGCCGCCCCTGCGGCCACAGTATCATGCGGGTTTACTCCCCCAATTGCGGGGCAGGGATGCGGAGCTAGCCCGAAGATGCCGGAGAAAGTGAACCGAATCAAGCTGGGATGACAAACCTATCACTTCCGAGGTCTAGCAACAAAACCCAGCCGCGCGTTGATCAATCCGAGGATTTCGTGTTCAACATCCTGAATGTCGTGGGTGGTACGCCACCAGTGCTTAGGGTCAGCGGCTTCAAACGAATCATACCGGAGGACGGCCTGGGGGTGATCTCCCACGACAATGTGCCAGATGACCTTCGACCTCCGGGTATGCACGGGGGAGGTCACGAGAATGGCTTTGTCTCCACCCTGTCGGCGCAACTCGTCGGCGATAAGCCTAATCTCGCTCACGGTGTTCGTGGTCGGAGGTTCCAGGATCCGGGTTGCCTCTTTCGGGACACCTAGCTTTTCCAATACTTGACGATCGTACTCTTGTTCGGAGGGATGGGGAATGCCGAGCTTGGCGAAGGCCTCATCGGCATCGTCGGTTTCGTCCTGCAACAACCACACCTCTGGCGCCCAACCCTGCCGATAGATTGCCGCGGCTTCCATAGCCCGAAAGGGTGATCTGCCGCTGAGAACCACGATCGCCCGGGCGCGCTCTACGGGGTCGGGGTCAACCAGCCAACGCCCCACATCGCGGAAGGCCCAGATTACACCGCCGCCGAGGAGCGCCAGCATGACCAATAAAATCAGTAATCGCCTTCCGATGCTCTTCACCGACATCCCTTTTCCATGAGGAGGATTAAGTCGCGCCCGCGGGAAGTCTCTTCTTTGTGTTCGCTTAACACCGCTGCCTCCCTACTTGCTCTTCATCACGAAGATCCCATCCCAACTGCCTTCCGGGGGCTCGGCAAGGAGGTTATGGCATCGCTCGATGAAAACATGACTGGGGCCATCTTCTGGGTAGTTGCGGACCAGCTCTTGGAGGACCTCGATGGTGATACTCCATTGGCCGCTCCGATAAGCTTCCAGGCCCTTCTCAAAGCGGTTAATCAGATCGCTGAACTGGGGGGCTTCGGCTGCGAGGCCAAGCAATTCGTAAACCTTGACGGGTTGCGTTTTCCCTTTCACTTGAATGAGGTCAAGCTCACGGGCGACGACCTGATCCTTCACCAGGAGAAAGGTATGTTCGCTAATGATGATGTTGGTTCCGAATTGGCGGTTGATGCCCTCCAGGCGCGATGCCAGGTTGACGCTGTCGCCCATGATGGTGTAGTTCTTCCGCCTCTTGGATCCTACGTATCCGACCAGCATGGGGCCCGAATTGATGCCGACGCCGATGTCAAGGCGCGGCAAATTCCGCGATTTCCAACCCGCTTGCAGGGTCTGCAAGGATCTAATCATCTCGAGGCCAGTCCGGCACGCGCGCAAGGCGTGGTCATCCTGTGGATAGGGGGCGCCCCAAAACGCCATGACGGCATCGCCGATGTACTTGTCCAGAGTTCCCCAGTTTCGGAAAATCACCTCGCTCATTTCAGTGAAGTATTCATTGAGCAGATCGACCAACTGGGCAGGTGGGAGAGTTTCGGAGAGGGCGGTAAAGCCGCGAATGTCGGAGAATAAAGCGGTGAGTTCTTTTTCTTCTCCCCCCAGCCGGAAGGTTTCGGGGTGGGTGAGCATCTGTTCGATGAGGCGAGGATGCAAATATTGGGAAAAGGCCGAACGTACCCTCTTCTTCTCCGCCTCTTCAAAAAAGATGCGGTAGCTGATGATCCCGGCGTAGGTGACGACGAGTGTAGTCATAGGCAGAAAATCGGCAATCCACACCCGTAAGTGCGCGAACAAGTAGTAGGTCAGCCAGAAATACGCGAACAGGGAGCCGCTCACCAGAAGCGTGGCGCGCAGGGGGCTTAGGGCCGTCATCAGAAATCCCCCTCCCAGGCTGAACAGCACAATGATGACAATGTCCGTCAGAAACTCGCGAGGGCCGCGCCGGATGAAGTGTTGGTAAAGAATATCATCGATCATGTTGGCGTGGACTTCCACGCCCGGAAACGGCACGTTGGCGTGCCCCTCAGCGCCGGGAATCGTCGACCGTGGAAAGGGCGTCAGCGCCATGTCGCCAATGCCGACCGCTGTCGGGCCGATCAGCACCACTCGGTCCCGAAAAAGTTCCGGTTTGACCTTGCCTTGGACCACGTCTGCCAGCGAAATGGTGGGGAAGGTGCCGGCCCCGCCGTCATAGTCAAGTTGGGCGAAGCCTCGGCGGTCCGTGGGGATGGAGAGCTGACCCAGGACGATCTTGTCAACCCCGCTCCGGTTGAAAATGAGTTTGACTTGGTCCAGAGAATTGTTCGTATAGGCAAGGGCGGCGGCAACGTCGAGGGAGGGATAGAGGTTGCCTTGGAATTCCGCTACGGTGGGGTCGCGGCGGACCGCGCCATCCGGGTCCGGGTCGACATAGAAGAACCCAAAGTTCTTCGCATTAGCTGCAAGCTCCGGCAGGTTGGGAGAAATACCCAGGCCTTCCGGGCCCTCGAAATCCTTCGCGTATTCCGGGTGAATGACCTGGGGATACTGCTGGAAAAGTAGGACGTCGAGGAATGCCTTCAGGCGTTCCTGGTTTTGCGACCTCGCGTCGTCGGGGGGAATAAAGAAATAACCCAGAATTGCGTTGTCAAAGTGGGCCAGCGCGTCGGCAAACTGCTTGTCATTGTCGGCGGCGGCTTCCCTGGACTTTAATTCCGTTTCAAAGGCAGGAGTGTGCGATGGTGGGGCTACCAGGCGGTCATAGTCCTGCCGAACCGACCGCAGCGCCTCGAGGCCGGAGTTGGCGTCGGGTTGCGGGAAATTTACGTCGAAGGCGATGACGCGGGCATGGGCTTTGCGCAGGAAATCCACAGCTTGGGCAAAATAACTCCGGGGGAAGGGCCAACGGCCCAGAACGTCCTGGCTCTTTTCATCGATGGCCACAATGACCACTGCAGGTCCCGGGGGCCGCGGTCCGCGCAGTTGGAAGCGAACGTCGAGCGTCTTCAGCTCTATGTTGACGAGGAATCGAAGGAAGGGATTGGGATGGGGCCGCAAGTAGACTGCTGTGTAGAGCGCCACGCTGACGATGCAGAGCAAGGCGCTGATGAAAAAAGCCCACCGATTCTGCCGGCTAAATTGAACTGCCCGCGAAGCGAATTGTCGAAATTTTCCGGACATGACCAGGTTAGGTGTGCTGCCCTAAAACGACCGGGACACTAGCATATCATATGGGCAAGTGCGGTCGCACCTGAAGGTGATAAGAATCCTGAATCAGGCTAGTTTTTTCACCCTTGATGTTACCAAAGGGCAAAGTGGATCCTCTGCGGCATGGCGCTGAGCAGGCGAGGATTAATCAGACCTGCCAGGGGCTGTGGTTGAGGGTTATGTTCGATAATCTGGAGAATGCCCTTAGAAGCACACAAATAAAGAAATGCGCCCCTACTTGAATTCGGGACGCATTTCAGAAAACCAAGCGTATGCAACTCTCAGACTTCCCCGTACATTGGGCGCCTTAGGGCCGTGTAGGAGAGGGCGTGCCACTGGTGGCCAGCACAATCCCGGTGACGGCCCCAGCCACGGCGGCTGCGCCTATGAGAATCCAAAGTCCATTGCCTGCCAGGAGTCCCCCTCCCGCCGCCGTAATTGCCGTCTGGTTCAACAAGCTCGCCATGAGGCTAGGATCCATCACAGGAGTCGTGGGTGCGCCTCCGAACGGAACAAACGTGCATTCGCCCTTCTTCAATGTAACGGTCGCGGTAATGTTCGGGTCGGAGCTGCCGACCAGCGTTGTGCCACTTACACCGCAGACCTTCGTGCCTTGGCCATCGGTTTCAGCCACAAAAGCAGTGTCGATCGTTCCTATAACCGCGCTTTTGGTGCGGAGCTGGAATTTCCCGCCCGGGGCGGTAATCTTCTGTACATTCGCTTCGACTTTTCCCAAGGTCAATTCAATACTAGTCTGCTGCGCCTGAGGATCGTGCTTCAAAACTCTGATTTCCGACCGGGCGCCCACATTCAAAGTTGACCCGTCCACCAGCATGATCTGAGCCCGGCCCTCTTGCAGCGTGCGCACCAAGTCATTCCAGTTGACCACCTGGTTAAGTTGCAGGGGGAGTTCCTGAACTTGCCCTTGCCGCTGGATTACTCCCTGGGGAATGACCCTGTTGACCTTTCCTGCCACCGGTTGGCCACCTTCCTGATCGGACTGGATACGGGCTGACTGCCCCGGGTGCAGAATCATCGGAGCGCCCGCACCGTGGATTTCCGCCAACCCGCGTTTCACTGAAACAGTGGCATCATTCCCGAGGCTTGCCAACTCACACTCGGCCCCGGTTTTTGGGTCTCCCTCCACCATCACATATCCGCCGGCAACTGAGACTTGGAATGGTCCTACAACATTCTCGTCGACGACCACGGTTCCATGCCGCAGCAGAAAACTCGGCGCCGAGTCGCTGCCCAGCATAGTGACTTGCGTGTTGGCCTTCAGGAACGTGGAGGCAGGAGAGCGGAAGCGAAGCCAAGCAGAGGCTCCTTGGGCCGTGGTTATCACATCGCCAGGCACGACTGTCATTCCGCTGGAGACATTGGCATCCCCTACCGACACCCCACCCTTGGTCCACAACACCCCGAGCCACTGTGTATCCGGACCCGCTCCTTGGACTGCGCTTGCGCATGCCAGAACAAGAGTTGCAATTAACACCCACAGTCGAGTTTTCATGGTGAGACTCCTTCTCGCAGTAGCCTTCCCCAGACGGGGCCAAACACCATCCGTACTCTTGGCCACCCCTCGAAGCTTTGCCGGCACAGCTACATCTTCTGGGCACTAAGTCGAACTCTGAGATAAGGTTTCTATCATGGATTCGCCCGCCAGTCAAACGTTATTTTCCACTTTCTATCTGCTTTCTTCTTTAGGGGATCTGAGCCACCAGCATGCCAAGACAATTCGACTTGGGGGATTGGTTCTTGGCAGCCGCCTCCCGTTAGGATTGGCGTCGGGTGGCCTGAGCCTTACGGAGTTTTCGAGTTTCATTCCTTATGGCAAGCCGCGCGGAAGTTTCAGGGGGTAACCATTCGGGCTGGCTCATGCGGATTGGGAAAAAAGTTTGCATCGACCAGCGGGGGAAACGCCGTTCCGAGGTGGGACGTGACACGACAGGGCCCGCCACGGGACACCAGCCGCCACCGACAGAGGACATAAAGCCCGATCCAAACTCGGCGGTCAAAGCGCCGAGAGAAGACAAATTGTCACTTTTTTCGATTGCGGCGTTGCCTGGATCTGAGAATCCACGGTGACTCCGACGTGGAAACCGCCGGTGTTAGGAGTCAGGAAAAGCACGCAGGAAAGAAAGGTGTAGGGTGACGGCTTGCCACCCCCTGGTTCCGCATTCACCATGCGGAACGCCATGTAGGCCAAGCCCTAGCCCTGCATCTTGTAATTGTATTCACCCGCTCGAATGGGGCCTGAAGTTATGTGACCGGGAGGCAACCGCAGCCAATTCGTTTGGGGAATTGAACGTGGGTTCGCGATCGGCGGAAAGGCCCCAGGGCGCGCGGGCAATTACCCCGGCTTCCCCCGTTTCTGTTCTCACTCCTCTCGTAGCGCGACTGCGGGATGCAGAGCGGCGGCGTGGCGCGCGGGCAGCCAAGACGCCAGGGTGGCGATGACGAGGAAGAGCGCGGCCATGGCCACGTAAGTGGCCGGGTCGGTGGCTTTGACCTTCACCAGCAAGCTGGTGATCAGGCGCGTCAAGCCCAGGGCCGCCACCAGCCCGATAACGATGCCGGCGGCGCTGATGCGGAGTCCTTGTCCGACCACCATCTTTAAGATGTCGCCGGGGGCCGCGCCCAGGGCGATGCGCACACCGATTTCCGCCGTGCGTTGCCGGACCATGGTGGAGAGAACGCCGTAGAGTCCCACGCCCGCCAGCACCGCCGCGACCACGGCAAAGACGGCGATCAGCATCAATGAAAACCGCGTGCCCGCCTGCGCCTTCGTGACGAGGTCCTGCATCGGCTGCATCTGGGAGATGAGGAGGTGCGCGCTGAGCCCAGCGACCGCCGCGCGCACGGGCCCGGCAAGATTCGCAGGGTTGCCCGCGGCGCGGATGGCCCATGTTCCCGCGTCGCCGTAGCTCATGAATCCGTCGGTGAAGTAGATCTGCTCGCGGCCGGGCTCGGCCAACGACATGTCGCGCTGGTGGCCGACCACGCCGATGATCTCCACCCATTCGGGCTCGGGCGTGCGGATGCGAATCAGGATACGCTTGCCCACCGCCGATTCGTTGGGGAAGGCCTTTGCGGCGAGGGCCTGATCGACAATCGCCAGCTTGCGGTCGGGGGCGTTATCCGGCTCGGTGAAGGTGCGTCCGGCGAGCATCGGCGTGCGCAGGGTTTCGAAATACCCGGGCAGCACGATCTGGTTATCGACTGCCTGGAATTTGCTGGGGTCGGTGAGCGCCGCCTCCAAGCCCCACCGGATCGGATAAAATCCGCCCGCCAGCGGAAACGGCGAGGAGGCCGTAACGTTCTGAACGCCGGGCAGCTCACGGAGCCGCTCTTGAATCTCCCGCATCAGCGCCGCGCGCTGTTCGGGTTGCGGCCTGCCCTGAAACACGCCCAGCACGTTGAACGTCAAAACGCCGTTCGGGTCGAAGCCCGGGTCGATGCGCTGGAGGGCGAGGAAGCTGCGAATCATCAGGCCCGAGCCGATGAGCAGAACAAAGCAGAGGGCAACCTCCGCCACCGCCACTGCGTTCCGCAACGCGTGTCCGCCGCTGAGGCCCGCGGTGCGGGCGCTAGAGGACAGCACCTGCATGACGTTGGGCTGTGAAGCGCGCAGTGCGGGCGTGACGCCGAAGAGCACCGTGGCCGCGACGCCGGCCAGCGCCGCGAACGCGAGCACCGCGGAGTCAATGGAGATCGACTGGAGACGCGGCAGGTTCGGCGGCGCGAGGGCGAGCAGTTCGTGGATGGCGAGCCAAGCCAGGCCGAGGCCGAGAGCGGCCCCGAAACCGGAGAGCATCAGGGGTTCCGCCACCATCTGGCGAACCAATTGCCAGCGGCTGCCGCCGAGCGCGGCGGGCACCGCCAACTCGCGCCCACGCAGCGAGGCCCGCACGAGCATGAGATTGGCTACGTTGGAACACGCGATGAGCAGCAGAAAAATCACAGACCCCATCAGGGCGAGGATTGCGGGCCGCACCTGGGACACAAGATAACTCTTCATCGGCTCCAGGCGGATGCTGTATCCCGACGTTTCAAGGATTGAGGAACTCCGGCGGGTTTCCGCCGCGACGGTCTCCACCTCCGATCGGGCCTGAGCCAGCGACACACCCTCTTGCAGCTTTCCGACCACTTGCATGGAGACCTGAAGGCGCTTGGTCGCGTCATAATCGAGGCGGTTCGCAATCCAGATGTCGGGTAGGGGTTCAATGTTCATGTTGCCGGGGAAGAACGCCTCGAAGCCGGGGGCCCGCGTTACCGGCACTCAAGATGCCGTGCCCCAAGATAACGGTGCTTCCGCCGTACCGGCGCTGCCAATAGCCGTAACCGAGGATGGCGATCGTCGGAAGCCGCGGGGCACCTTGGGATCCCGGGGCGTTCGGCGTGCCGGCGCCCTGGGCTTGGGGTGGCTGCGGCAGGCCGTCCGCGTCCGTAAAATTGCGCCCCACTGCGATCCTGGCGCCGAGCAGGCGAAAGAAGTTCGGCGTGACCGCAGCGAAGCGCACCTGCTCCGGCGTGCCGTCCTCCCTCGGCACAACGCCGCGGCCCGTGTTCACGGCGGCGAAGTCCTCAAAAAAAGCCTTCGATCCGTCCCGCAAGTCGATGAAGTTGGCGTCAGAAAACGGGAAGTCTCGCACGTTGCGCCGGGTCATGTCTGGACAGGCCAGCACCAGCCGGTCCGGATCCCGGTAAGGCAAGGCCCGCAAGAGCACGGCGTTGGTCACGCTGAAAATCGCTGTGGCGGCGCCAATGCCGAGGGCCAGCGTAATGGCCGCGGTCAGGGCAAACATGGGACTCTTTTTTAGCGTCCGCCAAGCGTAGGCGAGGTCCTTTCGCAGCATTTCAGGGCCTCCGGAGGGATTATTGCAAGACGATCCCGAAACCTCGTGGGGGTTTATTCGCGGGCGGCGCCGCATGCATGGTAGCGCTCCGGCAACCCGCAAAGCAGCTCTGTCCGCGCGTCCTAACCCTGGCCTTTCCTGCCTTCTTAACGGTCGCCGGAATAAAGGGCAATATCGGCCCCAACCACATGGCTCCTCCATAAGTTCTCCAACATATTTCCGCTTTATTTCCCGCCCCACCGATAATCTACACTTGGGAGCCTCAGTATGCAACGCTCCAGATTACTCACTGTCGTGCGCCTTCACCAACCACGGCGGGGGCCAGTTTTAATTACCCTTATGCCAATCCGGCACGGCAACGGCTTCAGGCCTGGCAGCGATGCGGTCCCAAAGCGACTCAACGTAATCGAGCTTTTCCTCAACCGTTAGGTTGTCAAAGCCCGCCAGCGGATTTGATACTTTGCGCGCCGTAGGTCCAAGATTAGTACACGTATTCAGGAAGATTTGAGTTCGTACGTGTTCCCGGTGATTTGACAATATACACCGTCAATACATCTATTTAAGATTAAGGGGTAAAGTGTAAAGGATGATAAAGGGCCGGCAGGTTTACACTTTAACCTTCATCCTTTACCCTTTTCGTCTGCCCCTGACACCTGACACCTGGCATCTGCTCCGTGCCTCCCCGCCTCACCGGTGAGAAGGAAGGAGGCTTCAGTTCTTGATGGTCGGCACCCGCGGCAGCTTGTCAGAATTCCTTTCAGGCCTTCCGAATCTGGGGCATAATCTCTATTTGGCAGGGTCTAAACGTGACACCAATGCAGATCGCCGCGGATGAGCCCGTCCAGCGGCCTCGACGAGGTATCTCGCCAAGCCGTGATGATGGAGAGCAATGACCGATAACTCGATGGGTGCCGGCGCCATTCGGACCGAGGCGGTCCAGCGCCACTTTCGGATGGGTGAGGCGACGATCTGTGCCGTGGATGGAATCTCTCTCGACGTGCCCGCCGGCCGATTTGTGGCGCTGCTTGGAAGTTCGGGTTCCGGCAAGTCGTCTCTTTTGAACCTGCTGGCCGGACTGGACCGCCCCACCGCCGGCGCCGTGATCGTCGATGGCCGCAACCTGGCCGACATGTCGGGCGAGGAGCTCTCCCGGTACCGCCGGCACAACGTGGGGATGGTCTTCCAATCGTTCAATCTGATCCCCACCATGACGCTTCTGGAGAATGTCGAGCTCCCCATGCGTTTTGCGGAATTGGAGCGCGGGAAGCGGCAGGCGCTGGCCCGCGAGGCCCTGGAGCGCGTCGGGTTGGGAGCGCGTCTGGCCCACCGGCCGAGCCAACTCTCCGGAGGCGAGCAGCAACGCGCCGCCATTGCCCGCGCCCTCGTGAACCACCCCAGCCTGCTGCTGGCCGATGAGCCCACCGGCAACCTGGATAGCCGCACGGGAAGCGAAATCCTGGACTTGCTCCACGTGTCGAACGAACAATTCGGCATGACCGTGGTGATGGTGACGCACGAGCAGGCGCTGGCCGAGCGCTACGCTGAGCGGCTGATTTTCCTAGCCGACGGCAAGGTGGTGGCGGATCATCCCAATGTCCCGACCTCACGGAAGACCGCGGCGCAAGTGCCCGCGAGCCATAAGCCCGGGGAAAAGGAGACCACGTGAAAGCTGGGGACTTGGTTGAGCTCGCCGGGCGTAACCTGCGCGAATCGGTGCTGAGGAATTCCCTGACCACGCTGGGCATCGGAGTGGGCGTCGCCTCACTGGTGGCCATGCTCTCGCTCGGAATCGGCCTGCAAGAACTGGCCAACCGCCGGCTGGAGCGCTCCGGGCTCTTCGACACCATTATGGTGACCTCGCGCCGGGGCTTCCGTGGATTCGACCGGCGCGCATCCCGGGAGGGTCCGTCCCCCGCGGAGAGCCGCGCGCTCGATGAAAACGCGCGGCGGGAAATTTCCCGCCTGCCCAATGTGCTCGAAGCGACCCCCGACATCCGATTCGTCACCGAGCTCCATTATCAAGGCAAGCCCCATCTCACCATGGTGGCGGGCTTGCCCGCTTCGGCGCGTGACGACGATGCGTTCGAAGGCATCCAGGGCAAGTTCTTTACCTCCGACACCGCTGACGAAGCCATTCTGCAAATCCAGTTTGCCCAGGATCTGCTGGGGATTCGCCCGGAGCCGGGAAGTCCCAGCCCGAAGCTCGACGCCACCACCCAAGCCTTGGTTGGGAGGGAAATCACGCTCAGCTACGCCGAGCGCATACCGTCGCCCAATGCTTCGGAGGCCAAGCCCGAGGCAGCCAAAAACGCCGGTTCGCCGCAACCTCCCCCCACCGCCGCGAGTGACACCGGCGAGACGGCGGCAGCATCTTTCTCAGTCGTACCGCGCGAAAGGAAGTTGCGCATTGTGGGGATCACGGACCAGGACCCCGACGGCATTCGTGGCGCTTCCGGCGCGCGGGTCTTCCTTCCGCTGCCGATGGTCGAGAACCTGCACATCATGCTGCCCACCGGAATGCGTGAAAGCGAGCCCAGCTTTTCAAATGTGCCCACCTATATGAGTGTCAGTGTGCGGCTGAAGAGCCCGAATGATGTGGAAACGGTGCAGGACGCCATCAAGAAGCTGGGCTTCAACACGTTTTCGATTCTTGACGCCACACGCAACCTGCGCCGCTTTTTCGCCGTGCTGGATCTCTTCCTCGGAATCTTTGGCAGCCTGGCGCTTACCGTGGCGGCGCTGGGAATCGTGAATACGCTGGCCATGGCCATTTTGGAGCGGCGCCGCGAAATCGGAATCATGAAGGCGATTGGCGCGAGCGACGGCGACGTCAAGAAACTCTTTTTCGCCGAGGCCGGCGTGATGGGCTTCGTGGGTGGAATCGTGGGAGTGGCGCTTGGTTGGTCGATTGGCCGGGTGATCAACATCGGCACGAACATTTACTTGCGGCGCCAGGATCTGCCCGCTGAAAACATTTGGTCTGTCCCTTGGTGGCTGGTGTTGGGAGCCATTGTTTTCGCCATCGTAGTGAGCATGATTTCCGGCCTGTATCCCGCCGCGCGCGCCGCCCGGCTCGATCCTGTGCAGGCTTTGCGCTATGAATGAGGCCGTGGAGGTCGTAGGTGGTAGTTGGCAGATGGGGGAGGATGCGACATCAAGGTGAAAGGCTTTCGGCTGTCCTGGAGACTGGCCCCAAAACCCCTTCGTAGCGCGGGCAGCTCTCGCTGCTCTGTCGCGCACCACATTTGAACGAGCCATCGTGCTCGCCGCGCTTCTCGCGACCCTATGCAGTCCCGCGCGCGCCCAAGGCCGCATCGAATGCAGCGTTGTCCCGAGCCGCATCTTGCCCGAGGCTGTTCGCTATTGCGCCTTCCTGCCTTCGACTTACGACGCCGCAGCGGCCGGCAAGACCCCGCAGGCAAAAGATGCTCTCCGTTACCCGGTGCTCTACGACCTCCACGGCCTCGGCGACAACGAGCAGTCTCTGATGAATACCGGTGTTTGGAGCCTCATTCAGGACCTGCGCGAGCAACACAAGATCGGTGAGTTTCTGATCGTCACGCCCGACGGGGGGCGAAGCTTCTACATCAACTCTCGCGATGGCCGCGAGCGTTACAGCGATTTCTTTCTGCAAGAATTCATGCCCGCAATCGAGCGTAAGTACCGCGTGCGCTCGGGGCGCGCCTCGCGGGGGATCACGGGGATGTCGATGGGAGGCTTTGGGGCGCTCCGCTTTGCCTTTGCCAATCCCCAACTTTTTTCCGCCGTCAGCGCGCACAGCGCCGCCCTGGTTGCCGAGCCGCCGCGCGCCTCGAACCGCGGCGGCACGACGGAGGGTTCACCGCTCGCGGGGATGCTGGGCGCGCTGTTTGGAAATCCTATCGACGCGGCCTTCTGGAATCAAAACAGCCCCTTTGTTCTGGCCAGGAAGAACGCCGCGGAAATAGCCCGGCTCAAGATTTACTTCGATTGTGGCAGCGAAGACAGCTATGGCTTCGACGAGGGCTCCAGGGCTTTGCACGACGAACTCGATACCCTTCATGTGAAACACGAATTCCACATTTATCCTGGCGGCCACAACGCAGAGTATTTTCTCTCGCACGTCGCCGCCTCGATGGAGTTCCACTCCCGCGCCTTCCAGGAAGCGCACTAGGCGGAGGACATCGACCCACTTGGCTCCCATCATCAATGCCCAGGGATTATCGAAGCAATACGGAATCAACCCGCTCTTCCAGAATGTCTCGTTCACTGTGTCGGAAGGCGACCGGATTGGCCTGATTGGGCCGAACGGTTCCGGCAAGTCGACGTTGCTGGAGATTCTTTACGGCCGCGTCAAGCCCGACAGCGGGGAAGTGGCCACGCGGAGGCTCAGCAAGGTTAGCTATGTCGCGCAGATATCCGATTTTGCCCCGGGGGAGACCGTTCGATCGGTCATCGAGAACGCGCTCGAACGCGCGACCGTCGCCCCGGCGGAGCGTGCGGCCCGGACATCCGAGGCGCTCGGCCGTGCCGGTTTTGCAGACTTTGAAACTTCCGCGACCGCTTTGTCGGGTGGCTGGCGAAAGCGCCTCCGGATTACCGAAGGCCTGGTGCAGCAGGCCGACGTACTGCTTCTCGACGAGCCCACCAACCACTTGGATTTTGCCGGAATCGAGTGGCTTGAGACCTTGCTTCAGAACGCGCCGTTCGCATGCGTTGTCGTGAGCCACGACCGTTACTTTCTGGAGAACGTTGCGAGCGAGGTGGTAGAGCTCAATCGTGTCTATGCGGATGGCGTGCTGCGAGTTAAAGGAAACTACAGCACGTTTCTCGCGAGGAAAGAAGAGCACCTCGATGCGCAGGGAAAGCGGCAGGACGCGCTCACCAATCGCGTGCACACGGAGCTCGAATGGCTGCGCCGCGGTCCCAGGGCCCGCCGGACCAAGGCCAAGGCGCGAATCGAGAAGGCTCATGAGCTGATTGGCGAATTGGCGGACCTGAATTCCCGCAGCCGCACAGCTACCGCCAGGATTGATTTTTCCGCGACCGACCGGCAGACCAAACAACTTATCGAGCTGAATGAGGTTACCTACGCCATCGGCAATCGTACCTTGTTTGCTCGAGTGAATTTCACCATCAAGGCGGGAATGCGAGTGGGGCTGGTGGGGCAAAATGGGAGCGGCAAAACCACGCTGCTTCGTCTGCTGCGAGGCGACATCCAACCCGCCGCCGGCGAGATTCGCCGGGCTGATGCGCTGCGAATTGTTTACTTCGACCAAAATCGCCAGCTCGATCCTGACCTCTCGCTTCGACGCGCCCTGTCGCCCGATAGCGATTCGGTGATTTATCAGGACCGCGTCATCCACGTGGCCTCCTGGGCGGCAAGGTTCCTCTTCGCCGCGGACGACCTGAATCAGCCAATCGGCCGGCTCTCCGGAGGCGAAAGGGCACGCGTCTTAATCGCGCAGCTTATGCTTCAGCCGGCGGACGTCTTGTTGCTGGATGAACCCACCAACGATTTGGATATCCCCACTCTGGAAATCCTGGAAGAGAGCCTGCTGGAATATCGCGGAGCTTTGGTGCTGGTCACGCACGACCGCTTCATGCTGGACCGCGTCTCGACCGTCGTTCTCGGCCTCGATGGCCAGGGCGAAGCGGAACGATTCGGCGATTATTCGCAATGGGACGCTTGGCAGCGCGCGCAGCAGACGAAGGCCGCGCGGAGCGCTCCCGCGGAAGCCGCACGCCCTTCCCAGCAAAACAACGCCCCGCCATCGGCTGGAAAAAGGAAGCTCTCGTATTTGGAGGCGCGAGAGTTTGCCGCCATGGAAGCGAAAATCGCCGAGGCCGAAGGCCAGCTTGGCGTTTTGCGCGCGGCGCTGGAAGATCCCGCCATCGCGAGCGACGCCGCACGGCTTCATGATACTTACACGCAGATGGAAGTGGCACAAGAGTTGGTGGATAAGCTGTATGCGCGGTGGGCGGAACTGGAACAAAAGCAGGGCTGAGTTTCCCCCTGCCTTTCTGGGATGGCGCGCGTGCGAAGCTTTAGAGTGCGGCAGCTCGCTGCCGCTTTCCTCCCCGCGAGCTTGCTCGCAGGAATTTCGGCGGTGGGCACGATTTGTCGCCCGCGAGCTGGCTGGAGAAAAAGCGGCAGCAAGCTGCCGCACTCTAAAGCTTCGCAGGCGTCAACAAACTGCGGGGGGCGGACACCCGGATTATCAGGAAGGCTTTTTAACGCCGAGCTCAAGCCCAGAACTCCAGACCCGCCCGAGAGCAAGCTCGCGGGGGAATTCGGCTTCGCCTACGACTCGCCGCCTGCAAGCTGGCCGAGCTGAGTCCGAAGTTTGCGAAACGGTCAGAGCACTAGGAGCGCGTCGCCTGGCTTGAGCCGCAGAATCTGCCCGTCGAGCCTTACTTCAATGGGAGTCCGGTGAGAGGAAAGCAAGACCTGTTTGACCTTGAACACGTTGTCGGCTAACGTTAGGTCCCTGCCCCTGCCGATCCAGACATCCTGATAAACTTCAAATCGGTCCGGCTGCTTCTCCGACGGGACAATTGCCACGCTTCTCTCTGCGAGGTTCTCCACTGTTCTGGAAGACCCAGACAGTGGCGTGACGACAAACAATTCCATGTGGGGCGCAAGTTGAACGAGATTCTTCCCTTGATAGACGCGAACCTCAAGTCTGTCTGTTTCTACCCGCTCTCTTACTTCCGCGATGAGACTGGCGGTTGAGCCCGGCGGGGCTTGACCAGCGCTTTGGGCTGTGGGGATTGCCTGAATAATGCTCAAACCGGCGATGAGGATGGCCCAATGACTTTTAACCATGGTAGCCCTCCTTTAGATAGCGGGATATTACCACAGCGTTGGGCCGTGCAGAACCGAAATGAGTCGTACCTCCCCCACGCAGGTTTCATACTGCATCGACGCCTGCGCGGCGCCATGGCAGTCTTCCTCACGGTGCCTTGGCGCGCTCAAACTCTCTTTGGGCGTCGGCGTTTCGTCCTAGCGCCTGGTAGGCGAGGCCCAGACTGTATCGCGACCGCCGGGATTGCGGGTCGAGCTCCACGGCGCGTTCGAGCTCCTTGACCGCTTCGTCGGGTTTCCCCTGATGCAAGTAGCCTTCGCCCACCGCCGCCTGTGCGGGGGCGTAATCGGGATTCAGGGAAACCGTGCGCTGGAATTCCTGGAAAGCCTCGTCATAACTGCCCTTTTTGAGATGGATGATCCCCAATTCGAAGACTGCGAGAAAATTTGTGGGGTCGAGCTCGATGGCGCGCGCCAGGGACCCGGCGGCGCCGTCCAAATCACCCTCCTCCGCCTGCGTCACGCCCAAATAGTAGAGAGCGGTCGCGAAATCAGGGTTGACTTTGAGTGCCGCTTGGAAATGTTCGAAGGCTTTCGGCAACTCATGCATGTTCTGGTAATCGAGGCCCATCATGTAGTTGATGGCCGGAGAATCCGGCTCAGCTTTCGCCGCCTCGGCCAGCTTGCGTAGGGATTCCTGATATTGCCCGTGCTGGCCGTCCGCCATTGCTTGGGAGAGCAAATCGTATGTCTCGATGCGGTCCTTGGGATCGGCGAGGGGTTTGCCGGAAGGCTCGGCGAAGGTGCCGGCCGAGACGGCGACGTAGCCGAGCGCGCGCAACCGGTCGTAAAGCGCCGGATCCGTCAGCACCTGGCCCACCTTCGGGCCTCCCGCCGGCGTGTACTGGCGCATCAGGCCTTGGAGCTGCTCACCCATCTCGCGGGCCAGCGCTCCCCGGCCCGCCAGCAGGTTCTTTCGTTCGCTCGGGTCGTTGCGAACGTCGTAGAGCTCCGGCTTCGGCGCTTCGATGTATTTCCAGCCGCGTGATTGCAGAGCGCGCAACTGGCTCCAGTGAAAATGCAGAAGGGGGAGATAGGTTTCGGCGTAGAGGTTCGATGTGGCGCCCGAAGGGCGTCCCAGGATCGGCGACAGCAGGCTCCGGCCCTGAGCCGCGGGCGGGATACGGAGCTGGAGAGCTTGGAGAATTGTGGGCATCACGTCGACAAGCGAGACGTCCTCCTCGACGACGCGCGCCGCGGCGCCGGGGACCTTAAAGATCAATGGCACATGGAGTGTTGAATTGTAAATGAAGAACCCATGGGTTTTCTCGCCGTGCTCGCCGAGTCCTTCGCCGTGATCGCTGGCGAGAACGATCAAGGCGTTTTCATAGATTTGCCGCTCGCGGAGATAGGCGAACAATCGCCCGACCTGCACGTCGGCAAAGGCGATTTCGCCGTCGTAGGGGGACGCACGAAAGCGGCTGGCGTAAGGTTCGGGCGGGGTATAGGGTTGATGGGGATCGTAGAGGTGCACCCAGAGGAAGAAGGGCTGCCGGGGATTGAGTTTCAGCCAGCTCACCACCTCGTCCACGACCACATCGCCACGACGTTCCCACTCATCGAAGTGGGACCCGTGCAGCTCCCGAAAGTCGAAGTGGTCGAAATATGTATCGAAACCCTGATTGAGCCCGAAGCGCGAATCGAGCACCGCCGAAGCGATGAACGCCGCCGTCGTAAAGCCGTTGTCGCGAAGCACTTTCGCTAGCGTGACGCTGCTGGACGGCAGCTTGTTGGTGGTGAAATCATGCATCCCGGTGGCCATCGGGAAACTCCCGGTCATGAGTGAGGCGTGGGCCGGAAGGGTGAGGGGCACGGGAGTGTAGGCGTGGGTGAAACGGGCACCCGTCTGGGCGAGCGCGTCAATGTTGGGCGTCGCGGCCGATGGGTCGCCGTAGCACCCCACGTGATCGGCGCGCAGCGTGTCAATCGTAATAAGGATGATGTTGGGTGATTCAGCGCCCTGCGGGGCACCGCCTCGGCTCACCACCGCCTGGAGGAGAAGTAGCACCGCGCCCAGCCCTGCGGCTGCGAAGAGGCCGTCTCTGATGAATCGCCGGGGATTCCGAAACATGCGAGTACCGTATGGACGATCCCGACCGAAATTGGCCAGTGCTATCTGATATTTCCGTCTTGGCGTTGGCCAGCGGGCAGGGCGAAAAAGAAAACGCCAAGCAGCCTGAAGCGGAATTTCCACTTTAGACCTGTAGGCCGACGGATAATCTATACTGGACCGCCGCCGAACGCAACTGGAAGCCGGATTTGCATTTCCAGGTGCTCCCAGGGGTCACGGACGGTGCCATACATGTGGAGATTGAATGGCATTTTTGCCATTTCTTCGCTTTTGGCTAGTTTGGAACAATGCTGTTGCATGAGGTAGGGTCGGCAGCCTGGATGACGGGGAAACCGGAAAGAACCCCCCTTAAGTTAGCGCTAATGAGCACGAGACGCTGCCCGTGCGAGATTAGAAAGTAACGCGCACGCCGATTTGGGCCGCGAAGGGGATCCCTACCGTTGTGCCAGGTCCGAAGAAATCTCCCAGAGCCCCGGAGGGTACCAGCAGTTGCTTCGGGTTGGTAATGGGCGTAGTCTCAGTGCAGTCCGCGTTTTGGCAAAACGCCGTGGCATTGAAGAGGTTGTTGACGGGTGTGGGAAGCGCCGAGAGGTCGGTGACATAATTGGCGCCGGGATTGTTGCGGTTGAACAGGTTGAAAAACTCGATGAAGGGCATGACCGTCCAACGCTCGCGCAAGGTGAAGGGCCTGGTGACCCGCAGATCCACCTGCATGTAAGGTGTTCCGCGGAACTCGTCGAGAGTGGTCTGCACTCCATTCACCACGGCGCGATCGTCGAGCGCATCTCCAAATCCGTTCACATCTACGGGTGTGGTGAGCGTGATGGGGCGAGCGCTTTCCGCCTGCGCGAGCATGGAAGTCTCGAGTCCCCCGGGAAGGTGGAAGATCCCAGCGAACACAAAGCGATGCGTCACGTCCTCGCCGGAGGGGCCGAAATCGCCCGTGCCGAACGCGTGCAGCGGGTCGCAGACACCGTCCACGTAATCAAACAGCTCACCGAGCACACAGCCCCACGTCTTGGCCTTGGAGAGCGTGTAGTTCGCCACCAGGTTGAACCGCCGGGTCACATTCCCTTGCAAGTGGACCATCATGCCGTCATAGCGCGAGCGATTATCGGAGCGGAACACGGCCATGTTGGGGACATTGTTCATCTGGTCGGTCGTATCCGTGGCGGGGAAGAGTGGAGAGAACAGCGTGTATCCCGCCTGGTACTGATACCGGGCGTAGGAATGCACTCCCTGTTCGTGGACCCAGTCGACGGCCAGGTTCCATTGCGAATTGAAGGCGTGCTGGACGCCGGCGCTCGAGTGAAGGGAATAAGGAGTTTTGTAGTGTGGGTCGATGAGAGCCCCGGAGCCACCCGCGGCGGCGCCGGGAAGGCATCCCGGGTCGCCCAAGGTAAGGCAGCGGGCCGGAGGTTCGTTCACGGCTTGGAAGGCCGTCACCCAGCCGTTTTGCGCGAGGTCGTTGTAGTATTGGCCGAATCCGGCGCGGACCACCGTGTTGCCACTTTGGCCCGGCGAATAATCGATGCCCAGGCGCGGCGCCGCCGCTCCCCGGTAGTCATGGGGCGCACCGGCGCTGAGGGGAAGGTGCAAAGCGTCGATCGTCAGTAAGGCGGGGTTCTGCAACTGCGAGCGCCCCGAGGCAGTCAACAGTCCCGCCGTTGTGTCGTACCGCAATCCGTAATTCACCATCAGGTGCGGGGTCACGCGCCAGGAATCCTCCCCGTAAAACCCCAGGCGTTGGAGATTCTGCGAAAAGCTGCCATTGGCGGCGGGGGTGTCCGTGCAGGTCGTTCCAGGACTGGCCGTCGGCCCGCAGGAGAGATCCGCCGAGAATTGTTGCGGCGCGGCGAGATAGTTTGTCGGGTCCAGCGGGAAGACGGTGAGATTCTCCGCGGTCCCCGAAAGTGCGCCGCTCATCACGGGTTCGTGGATCAGGTCCACCCCGAAGCGCGGCGCGTGGCGGCCGGAAACGTGGCTCAGGTCGTACCGGAACTGGTATTTCTCCTGATTGCGCAGGACCGGGAAGGCGGTGATGGGCGTTACGAATTGGTTGTCGCCGAAAGTCTCGAATCCGGAAATGGTGCTGGAGGTCGAGCTGAAGGGAAAGGCCAGGGCAAAGCCCAGATTCGAGTTGCGCCCTTCGGTGTGGTGCAGGTAGCCGGCGCTTAAAGTGAGCGACCCCAGCCAGGTTTGGCTGAAGGTGAATTGATTTCCCAGCGCGAAGCTCAAATAGCGTGAGACCGAGGTGGCGCCAGTGGCGGGCAGCGTGGCCTGCTGGACCAGATCGTTGTGGGTGTTGTAATTGTCCGTCGCCGCTCGCAGAAACCACTGCGAGCGCGTCGATTGCGTCCAGTCGAAACGGGTCGTGCCCAAATAGTCGCGGAAGGGGACAGGCGCATTCGGAGGCACCGTGATCGAGTTCACCCCGGGAATCAGTCCCTGCGCCGCCAGCGAGGCCAGAGCGTTGAATTGCGTCAGGCTGGCGGGGCTGTAGGCGATGCTGGCGTCTTCGTGAACGACTTCGAGGGACGAAAAAAACCAGACCTTTCCTTTCTGAATGGGCCCACCGATGGTGCCAATGTAGTTCTGACGGGAAAAAGGCTGCTTGGGGTCGGGCGGGGGATTGTCAATCGGGAAGCGCGCATTCAGGCTTGCGGCCCGCTCGTAAAACGCCCCGTCGCCGTGCCACTGGTCGGTTCCGCGCTTGGTGACAATCACCACGGAGCCCGCCGTGGTGCGACCTGTGTCCGCATCCTCTTGCGAGGTGCGAACGGCAAACTCCTGGATGGTCTCCGGCGAGAAGTTTTGCAGGAACCCGCCAATGTAATCGTCGGAATTGTCGGCGCCATCCACCGAAAGCTGAACGTTCAGGCCGGAACTGCCGCCGAAGGAAACGGCGGTGATGCGCGCCTTTGTGGGATCGGAGGGTTCCACCGGTTCGGTTCCGGGGACGAGATAGGAGATATTGGCAAAGCTGCGGGCCGCCAGCGGGATATCCTCGAGGTCCTGTGCCGAGACGGCGCCCTGATGGACGGTACCCGTGGTATTGATGGGCTGCGTCGTAACGGAAGAGGCTTGGCCCTTGACGTTCACACTCTGCGCGAAGGTTTCGAGCCTCATCGTGACGGTGATCCCTTGCACCGTGCTGACCACGACCGCCACGTCCGCTCGGGCTTCCGCAAAACCGTGGGCATGCACGATGACCCGATAATCGCCCGGGGGAAGACCATCGAGGCGAAAATCCCCAGATGCGTTCGTAATGGCTTGCCGCTCGAGCGCCGACCCCGCCGCGCGAACCACAATGTCAGCCGAGGGGACTCGACCGCCATTGGAATCCTGAACGACGCCGACGATGGAGCCGCGCGGGTCCTGCGCTTGCGCAACCACCGACAGCAGCGCGATGCACACCGAGAGGAGCAGTAGTCCACGGAGCCGGCATAGACGGTGCGCGCGCACGCGCCGCGGGCTGTCGCGCAGAAGAGTGTTTTTGGTGTTGGTCATACGAGATTCCCAAAGTATTTCGCCCTGCAAGTGTAGCATGGTGCGTCAAAGCCGCAACCAATCGGGCCTCGTAGGGGCATCCCGCGTGGGTGCCAATAGGGGGGGCCGATTCGGCCCCGTGGAGGGCAGGCACGAGGCCTGCCCCTACGAAACGCGCTCACTCTTCGTCTTCCGACTCCGCCGCGGGCTCGGGTTCAGCCTTCAGTTCGATCACCGTAAGCCCAGCGCCGGTCAATTGGCGGTTGAGTGATGGAACGTCTGTCAACTTGATTGCCTTCCAGCGGGCCATGACCGCCGCATGGTCTTTCTCCGCGGTCGCGAAAGCGGCGGTCTGCGTTGCCGTGGGGGCGGCATCGGCATTGCCCACCTGGCCGTAAAGTTGGCCCAACTCGCCGGCGACACGGGAAAGCGTAACCTCGTGCGAGGGAGGGGCGGAGAATCCACCCTGGCCTCCCGCGAGTGCCGACACCTTTTTGCGAAACGCGCCCACTGCGTCCGCCATCGGCCCGCTCGCCTGCTTCGAAAGTGCCTCGAGTTGCTTGTCAAGCCCTCGCACTTCGGCCTGGGCATCAAAGCTCTCATTCATCATCCCCGCTAGGTGGGTTTCAATCTCATGCTGCTGACGCAGGCCCGCAGCGGGCGCCGTGACGCGCGGGTCCATCACCACGTTGAGCGAAGCGGAAAGAGTCTTTCCGCTGGCGGTGAGCCGAACGGTGTACTGCCCCGGAAGCACGCTCGGTCCCAGCGGCTCTCGCGGGGTGTCGTGCGGCACTGCGGAAATCGGATAGTTATAGCCCGAGGAGTGCGGCGGAGCGCCGCGCAGATCCCACACAAAGCGGTGCATGCCCGGCGCGCTGGAGAGCGTGGCCGGCACGCGAACCCAGTAGGTTGGAATCGTCAGGGTTTCGCGCAGGGAATCGAGGGTGAAAGGCGGTTTGTCGTCGCTCGAGTAGCGGCGAATCCGTTTGCCCGCTCCGTCCAGCATCTCGAGAGTGACAGGACCGGTTGCGCCCTCACCGAGAGTGTAGTCGATCACCGCTCCGTCGGGAGGGTTCTGGCCGGCGGGTTCGTCGGGGGGCAGGGGAGTGTCGGTATACGTGTCGCGCCGGACGCGGTATGCGGATGCGGGCTTGAACAGGTAAACGTCGGTGTGTGCCGCCGCGGCCATCTGGCGGAGGGGAGTAATGTCGTCGAGCACCCAGATCGAGCGGCCGTGCGTGCCCACCAGAAGATCGTCGTTGTGTATCCACAGATCGCGCATCGAGGTGTGGGGCAGGTTCAGTTGCAGCGATTGCCAATGTTCGCCCGCGTCAAACGAAACAAACACTCCGTTCTCCGTACCGGCGAATAGCAACCCCTTGGCAACTGGATCTTCGCGGACCGTATCCACCGGACCCGCTTCCGGCAGTCCATCCACGATCTTCTGCCAGGATTTGCCGCCGTCGCGGGTGCGGTAAATGAACGGGTGCAGATCGTCAATCCGGAAGCGGCTGACCGAAGCGAATGCCGTGTCGTTATCAAAGTGCGAGGCGGAGATCTGCGTCACCTTGCTCCACGGGATCAACTCGGAGGGCGTAATGTTACTCCACTGTTTGCCGCCGTCGCGCGTGATCCAAATGAAACCGTCGTCGGTCCCGGCCCATAGCGTGTTGATATCCTTGAACGACGGGGCCACGGCGTAAATCGCGCCGCGTACTTTGGTGGCGTAATCGTCTTTTGCCGCCAGGTCGCCAAGGCTTGCAGGAATGCCGGGTTGCGGCCGGGTGAGGTCGGGGCTGATGGTCTGCCACGACACGCCGCCATCGTTTGTCTTGAACAGCACGTTGGCAGCGAAATAGAGAATGTGCGGGTCGACGGGTGAAAACACGATCGGCTCGGTGCGATCGGTGCGGTAATCGCCGCCGCGGAGCACGATGGGAGTTACGTTTTGCACCTGCCCCGTAGTCCAGTCGAACTTTGACACTTCGGTGCGGCCGGCCCCGTAGACGATGCGGGGATGAAGCGGATCGGGCGCGACGTAGCCGTATTCGATCACGCCCACCGGGTGCCATTCGCGGAAAGTGATTTCGCCGTCATTGCCGCGGCTCGAGATCCCCACGGAGCCGCTCTCCTGCTGGCCGGCGTAAACGCGATAAGGAAATTCATTGTCGGCGATGACGTGGTAGAGCTGCGCCGTCGGCTGGTTGTACCAGGAACTCCACGTTTCCCCGCCGTTCACCGTGATGATCGCAC
Source organism: Terriglobia bacterium (assembly GCA_050010335.1). Taxonomy (GTDB): domain Bacteria; phylum Acidobacteriota; class Terriglobia; order UBA7540; family UBA7540; genus Bog-366. The sequence goes on along the minus strand of JBEKLF010000043.1, from coordinate 12,338 downwards.
CCTGATCGCTTACCAGCAGAATCGTGTTGGGATTGTCGGGATTGATCCAGATGTTCTGATAGTCGTCGCCGCCCGGCGCGCCGCGAATGCCCGTCCACGTCTTGCCGCCGTCCATCGAACGCCAGGTGACGATGCTGGTGGTATAGACCACGTCGGGATTCTTCGGGTCCACTTTGGGGATCGCCAAATCGCCGCCGCCAATGCGAACCGCGGGACGCGCGTCGGTGGTGATTTGCGTCCAGTGCTCACCGCCGTCATCGGAACGGTAGATGCGTGTCCCTTTGGTTGTGGCCAGGCTCGAGTAAATGCGCCGCGGGTCGCTCGGAGCGATGGCAACGTAAGCCTGCACCAAGTCCTCCGGCAAGCCGCCGGCGAGTTGGTTCCAAGTGCTGCCGCCGTCCGTGGACTTGAATATCCCGCCGCCCGCGCCGCCATATCCATTCCTGTCCTCCCAGGGCCCTTGCCGCGCGCGCCACAGGCACGCGTAAAGCACATCGGGATTTGCGGGGTCCATCTCGATGTCGGACCCGCCGGTGTTCTCATCCTTGGCGAGGACCTTCTGCCACGTCTGGCCGCCGTCGGTGGAGCGATAAATGCCGCGCTCATCATTGGCGCCGTAGGGATGGCCGAGGACCGCCGCAAACAATCGATTGGGGTCGCGGGGATCGATGGCTAGCGCGGGAATCTGCTGGCCATCGCGCAGGGCGAGGTGGGTCCAGGTCTTGCCGGCGTCAACCGACTTGTAGATTCCGTCACCCACCGAGAGGTCGGGCCGCTGCAAGCCCTCTCCACTCGCCACATAGATAATGTTGGGATCTGAAGGAGCGACCGCGATGGCTCCCACCGACTGCGTTGGCTGATCGTCGAAGATCGGGGTCCAGGTGCGGCCGTAGTCGTCCGACTTCCAGACGCCGCCGTTGACCTGCGCCATGTAGAAGACGTTGGGTTGGCTGGGCACACCGGTGGCGGCGCGCGTCCTCCCGCCGCGGAACGGGCCGATCATGCGCCAGCGCATCTCTTGGTACAGCGCCGGCGAATACTGTTGCGCACCGGCCCAAGCGGCGACCGCGCACAAGGCAAGAACACTCAGAATCAAAAAGCGGCATCGTTTCACAGGAACCTCCAGTGGGGACCACCTAGAATAAACCCAATCTGCGCATGCCGAAAAGATTATGCGCGGAGTCGAGAGGAATCTTTGTGATACGTTGCCGCTGGGATATCCGTGTTCCGGGATCCACTGTGAAAGTGGCCATCCAGGGCGGGGGCGGCATAGGATTTCATTGATCGCAGCCCTAACTCCGAGGTTGATATGCTCGATTACAAACGCCGCCGCGCTGCCCTAGCGCTCACGATTGGATTGATCGCCGCTGGCGCCCTGGCATTCCATGAGCAATCTCCTGGGGCTTACGCGGCTGACGGATGGCTGGTTGCGCTGCTTCAGGTTTCGAGTCCGCAGCCCCCACCTCTCTATGAAACCCGCGCGATCCATGACCCCGACGGTACGGGCAGATTTTATATGGGCCGGGAGATCGCCCAGGTCATGGGTCCGGGTGGCATGGCCTGGCTCGATCGCCCGGAGCGCGCAGACCAGGAGCATCCCGAGATGGTGATCGACGCCATGAAGCTGCGGGGCGGAGACGTGGTTGCGGACTTGGGCGCAGGATCAGGCTACTTCACCTTTCGTCTTGCGGCAAAGGTGGGCAAGACGGGCAAAGTCCTGGCGGTGGACATTCAGGACGAGATGCTCGAAACCCTCCGGCAGCGCGCCGCAGAACTGCATTTCGCAAATGTTGAAGAAGTGAAGGCCAGCGAGACCGATCCCAATCTACCGGCCGGCGGCGTCAATATCGTGCTGATGGTCGACGTCTACCACGAACTCGCCTATCCCTTTGAGGTCATGACGAAGGTCCGCGAAGCGCTGAAGCCCGGCGGGCGTGTGGTCTTTGTCGAGTATCGCAAAGAAGATCCTCGCGTCCAGATTAAGGAAGTGCACAAGATGAGTATGGAGCAGCTCACGAAAGAAATGAAAGTGGTGGGGCTTGCGCACATCCGCACCGTGGAATCGCTGCCCTCGCAACACATCGTCATTTTCGAGAAGCCCGCGTAAGTCCGCACGACCGCCCCTCATTCACTTGAACCACGAATGGAACCGACTTAGTGGTATAGTCTTCCGTTCGCATTGGTTTCGCGATTTCTTCGCTGACCCCAACGTGCAGAGTGCCGGCAATTACGGCTTCGAATCTGCACCCACAAGGCTTCCACTCGGGAGCACGTTGAACACAGGAGAGAATTCCATGGCAACTTCCAGAAGGACCTTCTTAAAAAGCACAATAGCCGGCGCGAGTGTGGCAGTGGGAGATCTCCACGCCTTGGCAAACGGCCCCGGCGCCGCGACTGCGGCTGACCCGTTGGCCCCCACGCCTGCCGCGGCGGCAGAATCGCCTATGGCCGGCGGGGAGTACACGCGCGGGATCGGCATCTACCCCGGCGACCCAGGCGAGGACTTTTCGCCGGTGCTTTTGCCAGAAACCTCGACGTATCGCAATCTGGCGTTGCATCGGCCCGCGTATCATTCCAGTTCTTACGACTACAATCTAACCGCCCAGTTGGTTACTGATGGAATCAAGGATTCGCATCTTCCCGAATGGGTTGCAACTTCGGTGAGCTATCGCGGCCTGCTTCCTAAAGTCGAGCGCGAGTTCTTTCTGGACCACAACGTGGACACCTCCGTTGATTTGCGCGGGCCGCATCCCTGGGTGCAGATTCAATTGGGAGGTGGAGCGAGCGTTCCGGAGATTGACCGGGTCGAGGTGCAATTCATCGGCCCCAACAACGTGAAAAAGGAGGACCTGAGCGTAACCGTCTCCGTCTCCCAGGATGGACGGGACTGGAATGAGGCAGGGAAGGTGACGAATCCATCGCCGGAACCGCCAAACCCAAACCGGATGAATTTTGGGCCCCCAGTGCAACGGTTCAAGACTTCCGTTCCGCTACGCGATACTTCCCAAAGCCGCTTCTATCGAGTGGGGTTTGATGTTGACAACGCTCCGCCGTTCGCTTTCTTTATGCAATGGCAAGTCCCGGAAGTGACGTTCTATGACAAGGACCTGAGAGTGGAAGTAGGCGGCCCATACAGTTTTACCAGTGCGTGGATGAGCGCGGGTTTGGGCGAGGAGTGGGTCTATGTCGATTTGGGCGCCCGCTGTGAATTCGACCGTGTGGTCCTGTCCTGGATTGCGCGCGCCGCGGAGGGCTCCCTCCAGGTTTCCGATGATGCGCAGAGTTGGCGGGATTTTCTCCCTCTGCCCAGCGGACCAGGGAACACAGACGACCTCAAGCTCGACCAGCCCCTCCAAGGGAGATACGTGCGCGTCCTGATGCGGCGGCCCACCTCGCCGGATGGATACATTCTGAGCGAAGTGGAGATTTACGGGCGCGGCGGATTCGTAGCGCAACCGAAGCCAGCACCCGCCGCTCGACCTGATGGGCGGCTTGACCTAGCAGGTGGAATGTGGCGCCTGCAAAGGGATTCCCTCGCGAACGCCGACGGCGCAGCCGTTTCGAAAGTTGGATTCGCGGATCACGATTGGGTGGTCGCCACGGTGCCGGGCACGGTGCTTTCGTCCTACATGAATGTTGGAGCGATTCCTGATCCCAATTACGGCGAAAATCAGTTGCTGATTTCCGATTCGTTTTTCTACGCGGACTTTTGGTACCGCAACGAGTTCACAGCGCCGGCATTAGCGCCGGGCCAGCGCGCCTGGCTGAACTTCGATGGGATTAACTGGAAGGCGGAGGTTTTTCTGAATGGCGAAAAACTTGGCCGCATCGAGGGCGGCTTCATGCGCGGCCGCTTTGACGTTACCAGTCGCCTCCTCGCGGGCCGCAAGAATGCGCTGGCGGTGCGCATCGAGAAAAACGCGACGCCCGGCAGCATCAAGCAGAAGACCTTTGCGACCACGGGCAAGAACGGAGGCGCGCTGGGACTCGATAACCCCACCTATCACGCCTCGATTGGTTGGGATTGGATTCCCACCATTCGCGGCCGCAACACGGGCATCTGGTGCGGCGTCTTCCTCAACCTGAGTGGGCCGGTCACATTGGAGAACCCCTTCATCACAACAACTCTGCCGCTGCCCGACACAAACCGGGCTGACGTGAACGTCGAGGTCGAGTTGGTGAACCATGCTTCTCAGCCCGTGACGGGAACTTTGCGCGGGAAATTAGGGGAAATGCCTTTTGAACAGCGCGTGACGGTCGAGGCCTCCGCAACGAAGAAAGTGAAGTTTGACCCGTCGACCACACCAGGCCTGCGCCTACAGAACCCGAAGCTCTGGTGGCCTGCGGGGTACGGCGAGCCGCATCTATATCCGCTCGAATTGACCTTCCAAACCGCGGACCACAAAGTCTCCGACACCCAGGTTCTTCAAGTGGGATTACGGCAAATGACTTATAGCGAGGACGGGGGAGTCCTGCGGATCTGGATCAACGGCCGGCGGTTCATTCCGCGCGGCGGGAACTGGGGTTTCGGCGAGTCCATGCTGAACTATCGCCGGCGCGAATATGACATTGCCGTGCGGTATCACAGTGAAATGAACTTCACCATGATACGCAATTGGGTGGGGCAGGTCGGCGATGAAGCGTTTTTCGCGGCTTGCGACCGGCACGGCGTCATGGTCTGGCAGGAATTCTGGCTGGCCAACCCTGCGGACGGGCCCGACCCGGCCGATAATGACCTGTTCATGCGCAACGTGAACGACTCGATTCTGCATTTTCGAAACCATCCGTCGATCGGCATCTACTGCGGCCGCAATGAAGGCAATCCACCGAAGCCTCTCGATGATGGCATCCGAAAAGTGCTCGCGGAGAAGCACCCCGGCCTGCACTACATTTCCAACTCGGCATTTGGTGTAGTGGGGGGAGGCGGACCATACATGTCCATGCCTGTGAGCTTCTACTTCACCGGCGGCGCGCATACGAAACTGCACAGCGAAATGGGTATGCCGAACATTCCCACCATTGATAGCGTGCGCGCGATGATGCCCGAATCGGCCCTCTGGCCGCAGGGGCTCACCTGGGGCCTGCACGATTTCACCCTGGCGGGCGCGCAAGGCGGCGAAGGGTTCAGGAACATGATCGAGTTCAATTATGGCGGCGCCACCAACGTGGAGGAATGGGTCTCGCTCTCGCAATTCCTCAACTACGAAGGCTATCGCGGAATGTTCGAGGGCCAGAGTAAGTACCGCATGGGACTGCTGCTCTGGATGAGCCACCCATGCTGGCCTTCCTTTGTCTGGCAAACCTACGATTACTATTTTGAGCCGACGGCGGCGTACTTCGGGTGCAAAAAAGGCTCGGAGCCGCTCCACATTCAATGGAACCCCGTCACGGAGAGCATCGAAGTGGTCAACAATAGCGGCGGAAACGCCCAAGGGTTGACCGCCGCGGTCCAAGTCTTGAATATGGACGGAACAAAGCAGTGGGAGAAGTCCACATCGGTCGATAGTTCCGAAGACAGCATGGCCTCTTGCATCAAGATGGAATACCCTTCCGGGATCTCCCCGCTGCACTTCCTGAGGCTCTCGCTCACCCGCGGAACGGAGACGATCTCTACGAACTTCTACATGCGGGGGCCGTCGGAGGGCGATTATCGCGCTATTCGCGAACTGCCCAAAGTTAACCTGGAAGCCTCAACGCGCGCTGAGCGCAGAGGCAATCGCTGGGTATTGACGACCGACCTGCACAACTCCTCGAATCAGCCGGCGTTGATGGTCCGGTTGAAGGCCGTACGGGAAAAGACGGGAGACAGAATCCTTCCGGCGATTTACAGTGACAATTTCATTGCCCTGATGCCGGGTGAGCGGCAAACAACTCAGACCGAGCTGGAGCACGCCGACACGCGCGGCGAAGCGCCGCGCATGGTGGTGGAAGGTTTCAACATTGGGCACGTGACGCAGGCGTAGCTAGGCTTTCGCCTATCGGCGGGTGCCCATGATCTTGAGATTTTTTTCAATCAGAGCGTAGCGCTGCTCGACACACGCGTAGCTGCGCAACGGGTCTTCCGGCGTGTGCAGCACGTAATCGAGAAGCTTCTCGACCGTGCTCGTGACCACGTGCAGGCGCGTATCCGAAGAGCCGTAGTAAATGAAGACCTGACCATCCTTGCGTGCCACCCAACCATTACTGAAGACCACGTTGGAGACATCGCCGACCCGTTCTTCTCCTTCCGGAGACGGAAGTAACCCCCCGGACGATGAGTGACCACGTGCGGGCGATCAAGTTCGGCGAGGAAAAGGTAGAGCACATAGCGCAATCCAGCGGCGGTGTTACGGACGCCATGCGCAAGGTGCAGCCAGCCTTTCGGGGTCTTGATGGGCGCGGGTCCAAGGCCGTTCTTTACCTCTTTGAGAGTGTGGTATTCACGGTTATCGATGATGGTCTCCTCATCAATCACCGCGTTTTCCATACTCGCGGCGAGGCCCCAGCCGATTCCTCCACCCTTGCCGGCCTGGATGAACTCATCTTGGGGGCGGGTGTAGAAAGCGTATTGGCCATCTACAAATTCCGGATGGAGCACCACGTTCCGCTGCTGCGGCGAATGGGTTTTCAAATCGGGGAGCCGCTCCCAACTCTTCAAATCCTTGGTTCGCGCGATGCCGCATTGCGCGACGGCCGAGGAAGTATCCCATGAAGGGGCTTTCGGGTCTTTGCGTTCGGTGCAGAAAAGGCCGTAGATCCATCCATCCTCATGCCGCACTACGCGAACGTCGTAGACGTTGACGTCGGGGTCGCGGGTCTCCGGCATCAAGATGGGGTAATCCCAAAACCGGAAGTTGTCAATGCCGTTGGGGCTTTCAGCGACGGCCAGGAACGATTTGCGGTCGACGCCTTCGACGCGAGCCACCACCACAATCTTGCCTTCGAACTCCATGGCTCCGGCGTTGTAAGTGGAATTGATGCCCATGCGTTCCATCAGGTGGGGATTCGTTTTCGGATCGAAGTCGCAGCGCCAGAACAACGGGGTGTGTTCCGCAGTGACCACGGGAAATTCGTAGCGCTCGCACACGCCATTGCCGTTGGGGATTCGATGATTCTTGCGAGTCACCAATTTCAGGTGCCGCTTCTCCAGCTCCTGAAGACGCTTTTTGAACTCAGCCTGCTTCATGATTATTCTCCGATTGCCGGAATGTGGGTTTCGGCCGGCGAGCCTTGGACGTGGCCGAGGTTGTCAAGCCGGGTCATGACCTCGAAGCACGTCCGGCTATTGTGGTAGGGACACTTCCACGGATCCACTTTGAATTCCTTGTCGCTGGGCACGCCCGCGCGGGAAACCCTCCAAAACCATTCGCCGTGTTCGCGATCCACGATGAACTTCTCGATGAATTCCCAGCTCCTGCCGGCGGCTACCAGGAATTGCTCTTGGCCGGAAAGCTGGTAAGCGTTCAAGAACGCCACCACCGCTTCCGCTTGCGGCCACCAGTGCTTGTCAGTGTCGATAATCCCACTGGCGTTGCCCTCGTAGAGCAGCCCACCGTCGGAATCAACCCCCTGGTCGAGAACGGCCTGGGCCATCAGCAGGGCTTCCTGGCGGACCGCCTTGAGGATTGGTTGGTCGCCAAGGATTTCGGCCGCCTCGCACAAAAGCCAAGATCCCTCGATGTCATGACCGAAAGAGATATGATCAGATTGGGAATGCCACTCTTCGTCAAAGAACATCCGGAAGTGATGGGTCCGGCGATCGATAATGTGGTCGAGGAAAACGTGAATTAGTTCCTTAAGGCGGGTGCGCAGTGCCGTGTGATTGTGGCAGCGGAGGAGGTTGGCATAGGCCTCGAGAAGGTGCAGGTGCGTGTTCATGGACTTCTTCGCGTCCATATCCACCTTGCTCAGGCGCTGGTCTTGAGCCAGGGTCCAATCGCGCTCGTAGGTTTCAAAATAACCCCGGTGAAGGGCATCGTAGCTGGCGGACTCAATCGCCTCATAAATCTGGAGTGCCTTCGCGAGAGCGTCCGGGTCACCTGTGGCGCGGCGGAATTCCGCCAGCGAGTAGACGGTAAACGCCTGGCCATAGATGCGCTTCTTGGTTTCCAGCGGGCGGCCAAGATAATCCGCCATCCAGAAGACGCCGCCCGACTCGGTGTCCCAGAAGTACCGGGTAATGTAGTCAAAGGCCCGGTGCGCCATTTCGAGGTACACCTCATTGTGATACACGCTGTAAGCCTTGGAGAAAGTCCAGAGGATCCGTGCATTCAGGATGAGCCCTTTGGGCGCCAGCGGATCGATGGTGAGGTCATTCGAGATCTGCCCCCGGAATCCGCCGTACTGATCATCAACAGTGTGCTTCACCCAGAACGGCAGGATATTCGATCGCAGCTCAGCCTCAACTCGCTCGCGAAGGTTCTGCACGCCACTGTCCCCCATCAGGCCGCATCCATATGCGCGTTCGACCGCTCGACAGATTCGAGTTCCCTCAGGTGGTCATACCAGGTGACCTTCAGCACAATCGAAGTCACGGCAATAATCGCCACGGTGATCAGGACAGAATTGAATTTCTGAATCACAAAATAGCAGGGCAGAGCAACGAGGCTGACCTGCCAGACGATGCCGATGACAACGTTGAACATATCCCGCCAGAAGTCCTTATTGCGCTCGAAGGCGGGGTCTTCCGCGCGGACCTTGGCAAGAATGGGATCCCAGAAGCCCCAGGGCCGCACCCGGCGATAGAAGTCTTTCAAAACCTCGTCATCCTCCGGCTTGGTCAGCAGCGTTCCCGCGAGACACCCCGCGAGCGCGATCGCGAACACAAGTGGGAACACTACCGACACGTCCAAGTTTACCGAATGTGCCTGGAGAAGATCCTTGACCAGGGGGACATGGGGAAGAACCGACGGCAGGATCAAAGAGCCGGCAATGCCCGTGACCATGCCCCAGAAATAACCGTAACCGTTGAAGCGCCACCAGTACCACTTCAGGACGTTGGATGCGGTGTACCCGCCCCAGAGCCCGGAGACAATCCAAAGGACCACGGAATTTACTGACGCGACGTACCAGCCAATGGCCCCGCCCACCAGCACGACTACGAACGAACTCAGATAGCTCAAGCGGACGTACGTGCGGGGGCTGGCATTGGGGTTGATGAAGCGCTTGTAGATATCGTTGACGAAGTAGGGCGGCGCGGCGTTCACGGTGGCGGCAAAGTTCGACATGAATGCCGCCAGCAATCCGGCGATCAGGAACCCGAGCAGTCCGGTGGGAACAAACCGGCCGAGCGCATAGGGGAGGACCAATTCGAAGTCCATGTTGGTTCCCATGGCCCGAATCTGATCGCTGAAGAAAACCAGGGCCAGAACGGTCAAACCCGTGATCAGAAAGTAGCGCGGCAGAGTTAGCACTACGTTCACCCAACTGCTCATCAAGCTTGCTTCGCGCGGGTTCTTGGCGGAGAGAACCCGCTGCATATCATAGTTTGGCGCCGGGCCGGCCATGCTGATGAGCACTCCTTTGAACAACAACATCATGACGAAAAACCCAAAGATTCCGTAACCGTCGTCGGCGATCTTGGCGTTCGCCGAAGCGATGAGGTTGGACCAATCGAGGTTCAAATGCCAGCCGAAAAAGATCTGGTCCCAGCCGGCGGGGACTACATGTTGAAGCGTGCCGGGGGCAACCTTGCGCATGGCGATAATGCCGACGGCAAAAGAGGCAATGGAGAGAATGCAGAATTGGATGACTTCCGTGATGACCACGCTGAACATGCCGCCCTTGATCACGTAAATGGCGGTGATCGCGATCAAAATGGTGGCATATTGGTTGGGCGAGAGGTGCCAGGGGAGGAATGTCGCCGCAAACTTTCCGATTCCTTTGAATCCGTAACTGAAGAAGCCAATGATGCTGACGAAGGCATAAACCACGACGATCAGGTGAGCCAGTTGAGCGCCCCGGCCGGTGCCGAACCGCGTCTTGATCCACTCGGCGCCCGTCATGACATTGGATCGGCGCAACCATGCCGACAGGTAAATCATTAGGAATACCTGGTTGAAGGTAGGCCAAAGCCAAGGGATCCAGACGCTCTTCAGGCCGTAGATGAACATCCAGTAGACCAGCAGCATGGTGCCACTGATGTCAAACATCCCCGAGGCGTTGGAGATTCCCAGGAAGTACCAGGGCATGGTGTTGCCGCCTAGGAAATACGCCCTGATGTCGCGGGAGGCGCGATGAGATACCCAGTATCCCACCACGACGGAACTGGCCAGAAAGGCCAGAATTATGGCGATATCAATCCCGTGAAGATGCATTCATCACCTCATGCCTTGGCGGCCTTCAACCTTCCATCGCTTTCGGATGGGCCTGATGCGGCGCAAATTACTGCAGCACTCCGGCGAGAAGAAAGACCAACATCGACTGCCAGTTAATACAAATCTCATTGCTTGCGTAGGACTCTTGGCTGTCACTATAGACCTTGGCGGGTGGCAACCCGGGAGGCAGAGCCTGGAGGATCGCGTCCTGCCGTGCCGTGTTGGGGCCGCCGGAAAGCAATCCCGGCCAAGGCTCGGAATTCTTATCGGCCCCGCTCGGGCGGTGGTGTGGATGACGGTAGGGGTTGGCGCCCACCTGCGTCACCCACGAGAGCGAGAAGGTATTGCGCCCGAGGAGGTAATGGAGGTTGTCGAGAGCGACTTCCACGAAGGCCGGGTCGGGCGAGAGAGCGTTTGTCACCAGCAACTGCACGCCATAGTTGGCGGCCAGACCGTTTGAACCCCAGGCGTAATCGGATGCGACCAGGCTGACCCGGTACCCGTTGCGGCGGGTGCGATCCACAATCTCGCGGGCGGCAGTGAGCGCTCCCTGCCGAATTACGGCGGCCGCGTGAGCATCCCCTCCGGAGCGCGTGGCCAGCACATAGGCCCACAAACCCATGGGCGCCACCACTCGCCAGGACTCGGGATTGGGAGCACGAAGGTCCGGCAGGTACTTCGCGTAGTTATCGAGGAAATACTTGTTGTAGGTGGACTCGCCCGTGGTTCGCCACAACTCCGCCGCCGCCCACAGCCGCTCATCCCCGCACTGTGTATCACCGTATTCTCCGGTGGAGACTCCCGGCGGATTCGTGAACGTCACATTGGGATAACGCTCGGTCCAGGCCCATGCTTCCTGGGCTGCCCGCAGATTTCTCGCGGCGAAGTCCGGGTCATACGTTTGATAGATGCGGGCGGCGATGGCGGTGACGGCAGCCAGGTCGGCGGTTGCGCACGTACTCTTGTAGGGCGCGCTGCCCGTGCCGATCACGACGCTGGGAAGTGGGTCATCTTCCGGCATCACAAAGTCGGGAAAGTGATCGCTCGTTTGTTTGTGCCAAACCCCGCCATCGTCATCCTGTATCTTGAGCATCCACTCAAGATTCCAGCGGACTTCATTGAGGAGATCCGGTGTGCCATTCCCGGTCTCGGGGATGTTCAACTTGACGCGGACAAGCTTTGTCCGGAATAGCTCCCAAGCCCAGAGCAGCGTTCCCGTGGTGATCCCGGAATTCACAATGTAACGCCCGTAGTCGCCGGCGTCATGCCATCCGCCGATATTGTCACGCCGACCCTCCTTGCCGGAAGACGCATGGAAGCTTCCCTGAAGGTGGCATGCGGCATGGGTGTACCCCGGAAACTCCGGACCCAGGTCCACAGCGGTCCCGCAGCGCTGTCCATAAAAGGCGCGCATCGCGAGATAGAAGGTGCGGGAAAACACATCGTCGCCCACGGAAAACGGCCAACTGCGGCCGGTGCCCGGGACTTCAAGATAATACGTTCCGGGGTCGCGAAGGGTGGAGAAGTCTGCCACTTCGAGAGTATCGCCGGAGATGGCGTCTGCGGCGCTTGAGCTCAATTTGCCTTGAAATACCGTGGCATTATCGCTCGTGCGTTTAACTACGAAGGTCGCGGCCGAAGCGCTGACCATTGCGATTTTCCGTCCGCTCCGGGGATAACCCACCTGGTCAACCTTGATGCTCGGGCTGGGCGTCTCCCCGCCGATTGCCATCGCCACTGAGAAAAGGATGAGGAGAAGGCAGAATAGCGATATCAGCAAGGATTCGGGGCGGGGCCTCTGAACTGTCAAACCACCAAAAATATGCCGCATGGCGATAAACTCACTTCACCTTAATTTGGCAATCTCGGCGGATGAGTGTCGCGCATTCCTGGAGGCTTTGCAATGAGTATCGTGGTCGGCGCTGCGATTCAGACAGTGGGGGAGGGCGCGAGGCTGGCGGGAGGCAGGAGCGGCGAGACGAGGGGAATTGGGCGCAGGAATGGGGGCGTGTTGAGACGGGTGGCGGCTGTGTCGTAGGGTGA
>JBEKLF010000042.1:0-41921 GCA_050010335.1 Terriglobia bacterium | reverse complement strand
CGGTTCCTGGACGCGGGCATGCACACCTCGTGGTGGACGCTGCGCCAGCAACTCAGTACCCACCAGGTGGTCACCGTGGTGCTGCCCACCGCCGACGGCAGGGCCTTGAAGATTCGCAAAGGTACCACACCGGAACCAGTCCACCGCGACATCTACTCGACTTTGAGGATTCCGATGGAGGTCATCAAGCCGGTGAAAACTTGGCACGACCTCTCTCCATAGTGACGGAATGAAACCGCAACCAATTGCAAATACAGCATCTCATCCCGCTGAATGTGGAAGTTGGGTTAGGCTGTGCTTGGAAGCGGGCTTCGCCCGGGAGCCCAGTGGGTGTCGGAGGCAGGACTGATAGTCAACGACGAGGTGAGCCGACAAACTGTACCAATGGCATTACGACTTTATGTCCAACAACGTAACATGTCCGCAAACCTGAGAAGTTATTGATAGCAAAGGGCCTGAATACTGATTTTTCGCCTCCCAAACCTGACAACATACTGAAACTAAATCCACTTACAGCGAATCCCAAAAAGCGGAGACTGGGGTGCTAAATGCCCGACGGTGGCGGCGCCAAATTGTCCCTGCCCAGCGGTTGATAAGGCCCGCGAAATGGTGAGAGATTCGGGTTAGCCGTTCGAGCCGGACCGCGGCATACCGTCCCGTCACCCGCACCGAAACCAGCGTCACCGCGCAGGTCTGAGACCGAAAATCAACACCATCAATCAAGAGTTTGAGGCCCGCGACCGGAAAGGATTGTTCAAGCTCTTATGGGGTGTTCGACGCCACTGCCGGACCCTCAAGGGTAGCGTATAGTTTGGAGGTTCGTGAACTGTGCGATAGTTTCAAAATCCCGGTCCTTGTGCCAAACGGGAATCTTGTGGTCGATGGCAATAGCGGCAATGAGGCAATCGGTTGACGATCGGATGGTGTATCCTCTGCGGCGGCCCTGGCGGTAGAACTCCGCTGCGGCCAGGAACGTCTCGACCGGCAGAGGGTTGCTCAGGATGGGGAGCGCAAGAAGAGCCTCACGGAAAGGTTCTGCCCAGGGATGGTCGCGCAACCCCTCGAATACCTCCTGCACCACGGGCCCGCAGGTGGCGAAATTAAGCAACTCCTCTTCGGTTATGCGAGGGCCACGCCGGCCGTTCAGGAGTTCAATCCATACCGAGGTGTCAACCAGTATCACCGCGCCCCTCGTCGTCGGCTTGGCGTGCGTCGCGGCCGGGGCGCACGGAGATCATCCCGCATCACCGCTAGGTTACCTTCCCACAGTTGGCTACCAAAGAAGGTTGGAAGGCTTTGAATCTTACGAACACGAACCGTCTCAGCCAGCGCGCGATTAACGGTGGCGGAATAAGTCTTTAACCCCAGAACTCGCGTTGCTTCGTTGAGTAGATCTACATCTAGCACAAGATTTGTACGTTTCATGTGTATAGTATACAATACTTTTGAGCCGAATCGGTCTAACAGGGTGCGAAGCTTTCGAGCAGGGGGCAAGCGCTCAATGGTCATCCAGCGCCACGATGCGGCTGGAGGGATGGCTGATGACCGCATGATTCCGGCCCACGTACTTGCGGAAGATAGCCTGGAGTTCCGGGTTATGCTGAACTTGCATGTTGGAAAGGCCGCCCGTCACGGGGTCATTTTTGAAAGTGGTGTTCCACCAGGAAAACCCAATCACTTTCGGCCAGCGGCCGCCCAAGATATCGGAGAGGGCGGCCGTTGTCCACGACACTTGGTCCGCATCATCAATCGTCCCGAATTCACAAACGATGAACGGCTTATTGGTCAGCCGCTGCATGCGTCCGTACACCCAATCCATCTGGTATCGAAACGAAACACCCTCGGGATCGCTCGGCAACTGGCGGCCGTACACGCTGGCGCCCACCCAGTCGATCCATTCATCGCCGGGGTAATAGTTCTCGAATTTATTCCAGTCCTCGTCCGGCTCATCCCAAGGGTCCACATGAAAGACCCAGCGGATGTTGTAGGCGCCTTCTTCGCGCGCGATGCGGATGATGTGCCGGTAGGCCTCCCGGAATCGGCCCACGGAGTCAGCGTGGGAACCGCCCTCTTTGTTGTACAAGCCGTTCCAGGGGAACCACCAGCCATCGACCTCCACGCCGTACTCCGCAATCACCGGCGAACCGAATCTCCGGGCGTCTTGCATCCAATCTCGAAGGAGCGAGTCAAACTTGCCGTCGATGATGTTCTTGAGGGAATAGACCGGATCGGGCCTGGGGATGGTTGGGCTACTCAGAAGCATCATGCGAATGTAGGGAACGCTCCCGTTGGCGCGAATCCAGGAGGCGGTTTGGTAGGGGAAATGCGGATTTTCATACCAGTTGTTCCAAAAGTAGACCCACGCCAGCGACTTGCCCACGGCGTGTTGGTATGTTTTTACGTCGTTGAGAGTAATGTCCCCGCCCATTCCGTTCTTGCTGCCGGGGAAAACTCCAAGGTAGTAATTCCCCGCGGGCGGCTCCACCAATGTCTTGATGGGGACAGGACGGGGTTTAGGATCGCGGCCGATGCTCGCAGCCGTGACCAGGATGGCGGCGAGCACTCGCCATAGTCGTTGCGATCCTCGTCTTGGATAAACTCCGGAAATCATTCCGTCCTTCCAAATCACCCGAAAACAGTGGCGCCACCGAGTGGAAAAACTGCCGGGCGAAACACCAACTTCAGCAGAAATTCTGCCACGAAATGCCACGGGTTTTTCAAATCATTCCTACCCGCGTTGCAGGTCGTGCACCGCTTCCTGCCTCTGCATGATAATATAGTTATGGATCATATGCTTGTCCGCCTTCTTGCGTTTTTGAAGTACTTCCGTCTCCGCAGGTCCTCGGTCGCAGTTCTGGTTTTTCTCACCATGCTTGCGATTTCTCCGATGGTGGGATTGCTATGCGCAGCGACGCCCGATGACGCCGCGGACTCCTCGCCGGCGGCTGTGATTTACGACAGCCCGCCGGACCCCCGTGTTGAATCGTATATTCATGCTCTTTTCCTGGCGAACTTACTTACCCACTTCAATTTACACGCCGAGCTGATTCCCCTTAGCGAATATAAGCGAGGACAACTGTCGGACTATCGCGCAGGATTCCTGGTGGCGTCCGGACTGACGACGACAGTCCCGCCGTCCTTGCTCGCGGACATTCGGGCCACGGACCGGCCTTTTGCCTGGCTTGGCGGGCACATCGATCAGCTCCTTGCTACCCCCGACGCGCGCCGCCACTACGGCTTCAGCTTTGTTGCGTACGCCCGCGATCTCGATTATCGGTCGGTTCTCTATAAACAGACCCTGCTGCCCAAACCGGAGACCGACCTGAATATCGTCTCGATCCAGGACCCAGACACGGCGGAAGTCGTCGCCACCGCGATCAATCAGAGGAGGGTTTCCAGTCCTTATGTCGTGAAGAGTGGAGACTTCTGGTACTTCGCGGACAAGCCGCTTTCGTATATGGGTGAGGGAACCCGCTACCTGGTTCTATGCGATCTACTTCATGACATTCTGGGAATCAACCACCCCTCAGAAATGCGCGCCATGGTTCGTATCGAGGACGTCAGCATCGATGACGACCCTGATGACTTAACGAGAATTGCTGGCTGGCTCTCTGACCGCCACATTCCCTTTGGAATCGCCCTTATCCCCATATTTCGCGATCCCACGCATTCCCTGGAAATCCGCCTAGGTGATCGGAAGGCGACCGTAAAGGCAATCCACACCATGATTGCTCTGGGTGGTACGCCCATCATGCACGGAATCACTCATCAGGTCCACGGACTGAGCGGAGATGAGTATGAGTTCTGGGATGAGTTGGGCAACCGGCAGGTGGGCGGCGACTCGGCGGACTTCGTAATACGACGATTGCGGATGGGGTTTGCCGAGTGTTTTGCCAACGACATCTATCCGGTGGCGTTTGAGGTTCCTCATTACGGGGCATCGGAAATCGACTACCGCACGCTCGGGCAGACTTTCTCCTTGTTCTACGACCGTCCCATGGTGGCGCAGGATGACACCACTGCCCAGATGGTGCCTTACCCGGTGGTCGATCAGTACGGCCGCCACATTGTACCGGAAACTCTGGGTTATCTGCCCGAGGATGATCCTGATCCGTTAAAGCTGGTTCAGTATGCGCGCAGCATGCGCGTTGTGCGTGACGGGATCGCCTCCTTTTACTTCCACCCTTTTCTGAAGCAGAGACTGCTGGAGCAGGTTGTCCAGGGCATAAGCGATTTGGGTTACCACTTCACCTCCCTGCGGGAATTCGATGGACGGGTCGACTTCCAGGGTCAGTATGCCGTCCGCACCACCTCTGGTCCCATCCAATTGTCCCCCAAAGACGAGTATTGGCGCCTGCAACTCTTCAATGCCACTGGACAAGTAGTGAAAACCGATTTGTCGGCGACGCGATTAAATGGCCCCGTCGAACTCGCGGCGGAGGTTCCCCCAGGTGGTTGGGCTGCCGCCGAGGTCATGAAGCGGCCACCCGCGGCGCCCGAGCAGGCAAATTCCTGGTACAAACGGATTAGTCAATGGTGGGATAGCCTGCATCCAGTTACTCCCCCGCCCTCCACGATCATTCGGGACAAATTCGCCGGATTTCCCAGTGCCTGGATTCTTTGGCTGGATAATCCGCATGCCCCTGCCAGCCACAATCAGCAGAGTTACAAGACGGTACTGGAAGCTCTCGGATACCAAGTGAGGACGGTACCCGTTGCCAAGTTCCGCGCGGCCCCCAGCTCCGACGACACGCTTTTTGTTGTTCCCCACGCTGCCGGTTTGCGCCTCACCGACGCGCAGCAACGCCTGGTGGTGAGGTATCTCGGGTCGGGCGGGGATGTGGTTGCCGACGGCATGCAACCTTGGCTGACCAAGATCGGATTTGGATTCAGTAATCTTCAGATGATCGTGTCGTCGGTCATCGACCCCGACCATACGGACGTGCCACTGACTTGGCGTCCTCAGGAACGGATTACTCGATTTGCTGCGCCCGAGGGCGTCCGCGAATTGGCGAACGACAGTGAGGGGGGACAACCTGTGGCTCTGGCCGGCTCCTTTGGGGCAGGCCATTACGTTTATCTGGCTGTGAATCTCGATAGTTACACAAACGAGGGGACCAGCCACTACCCCTACTTCCCCGAGTACCTCAGCACTACTTTCGGGGCCACGACTTCGCTGCGCAACCGGCACATCGAGGTGTACTTCGATCCTGACTATCGTCCGGGGGCGGACTTCAACCGGCTGGCGACCATCTGGCATCGCGCGGGAATCAGTACGATTCATATCAAGGCTACGGTATTCACGCGCCAGTCTTCCTTCCCCTACGACGAGTTCGTTCGTGCTTGCCACCGCAATGGAATTGCCGTTTACGCCTATTTCTTATTCCCCATGGTGACTCCAAAAATGTGGGATGACCATCCGGAATGGCGGGAGAAAACGGCGGCGGGCACCGACGGCAATGTCGGCTGGCGCTTTCCGATGAATCTCCAGGATCCCGATTGTTTCCAGGCAGCGATGGATTGGGCGAAGGTTCTCCTGAATTCCAGCGACTGGGATGGCGTCGACATTGCGGAATTGAACTTCGACGCCGCCTTCAAGGACTATCTGCGCCCGGAAATGTTCGTCCCCATGAACGACATCGTGCGCGCGGACTTTAAGAAAAAGGCAGGCTTTGACCCCATCCAGTTGTTCCATCCCAACTCGCCGCACTACTACCATACGGACCCGGCCGGAATGGCCAAGTTTCAGCGTTACCGCGAAGATATCGTGCTGGACTGGCATCGGCGCGTTCTGACGGAGCTGGAGCCCTTATGCAAGCAGCGCGGAATGGAAGTCATTGTTACGATGCTCGACAGTTTGCACGACCACGACGAGTATGTGCGGTTGGCCCTGGGCGTGGACTCGCGCCGGATTACGGCCCTGATGCGGGAGTTCCCCTTCACCCTGGAAGTTGAGGACAACTCGCGCTTCTGGATGACGTCCGCGGAACGCTACCGGCGCTTCGCGGCGACATATCTCAAGTTGGTTCCCGACCGGAGCCGCCTGATGTTTGACGTCAACGTGGTTGACGATCGGGACATTACAGGTACAAACCTGCCGTCCAAAAAGGCCACGGGCACGGAATTGGCCCTGACGCTTTTGAGCGCAGCCTCCGCTTCCGGGCGAGTTGCCGTATATTCCGAATATACCGTGTCCCCGCAGGATTGGGACCTCATTCAGATGGTATTGAGCCGCCCCAAATCTGTCAGCGGCGGTCGCACCAGTATGGATGTCAACTCCTCCATATCCCTAGTGCTGACTCCTGCGGACGACCCCTTCTACTATGTGGATGGCCACGAGTGGCCGGCGGTGTCGCAGGATGGCGTGGTAATGCCGACGGGGGAGCATTCCATTTCTACCGAGCGGAGTTGGTGGCATTTCCTCGACACCGAAGCGTTTCAGGCACGCATTCTGAGCACAACGGCAGACTTGGCGGAGGCGCACGCGGATACCACCGGCCTGACCTTCCGATACCGGTCGGCGGGGCGCGCGGTTTTCGTATTTGACCAGCAACCCAATGAGGTTCTTGTAGATGGCAGCGCTTCCACCTTGCCCACCGAGCGCAACGGCCGCGATTGGGCTGTCGTCTTTCCGGCTGGCGACCACTACGTTCGAGTGGCTACTAATACCAAGGCCGGCGTGGCCGTCGATGTCGTGGGCTGGGCCTCTTCATGGGCAATTGGAGCTTTTGGAGTTCTTGCCACGGTGCTGATGGTTGTTATTTACTTGCAACTTCGACTCACCCGGCTTATAAAACGTAACGGATAGGTGTGCATGTCTAATTTGCATTGGATCATCGACGGACTATTTGTCTCAACTGTCGCCCTCATCTGGTTCATGCTGGGTTACCAGTCACTCCTCTTTTTCCTCGGGCATATCTACTATCGACGCACTCGTCACGCGGCGAAGAATCTGCCGCAGGTCCCCGAAGCTGAGCTGCCCTGTGTCTCGGTGCTGGTTCCCTGCCACAACGAAGGGCGCGTTATCGCACACACGATCAATGCCCTTCAGAAGCTCGATTACCCATCGACCAAAGTCGAGTTCCTACTGATCAACGATGGCAGTACCGACAACACGGCGGAGGTGATTCGCGGCTTCGCCGCTGATCCGCGCGTCCGTTTGCTGGACGTGCCCGCTCCGGTCAGCGCGCGCGGCAAGTCCGGCGCTCTTAACTTCGCGTTGTCGCAAGCGCGCCATCCTTTGATCGCCATTTATGATGCTGATAATCTTCCCGAACCCGGCGCCCTTCGCCCCCTGGCCGAGCAGCTTGTACGCAATCCCAGTCTGGCGGCGGCGGTGGGGATGTACCGTGCCTGGAACCGGCGCCGCGCCCTCATCACGCGATTTGTTAATATTGAAGGCATCGGTTTCCAGTGGATGGTGCAGGCTGGCCGCTGGATGCTGATGCGTCTCACCATGCTGCCGGGCACCAATTACATCATCCGAAAATCGATCGTGGAAAAATTGGGAGGCTGGGACGAACAGGCTCTGACCGAAGATTCGGAGCTGACGGTGCGCCTTTATCAGGCCGGCTACCACGTTCAACTCGTGCCTACCTCGGTGAGTTGGGAGCAGGAACCGGAATCGCTGAGGGTCTGGTTCAAGCAGCGCCGGCGCTGGGTTCGTGGCTTCAATTATGTCTTGAGAAAACACGCCTCAGGACTGCTCCGCGCTAAGAACCGCCGCATCGCCTTTGAAATCCTCTCCTCGCATTTGTTGTATTATTTCTTCTTCCTGGCGGTGGTCATTTCCGACGGCCTCCTTATTCTCTGCCTCGCCGGACTGGTGAACATCAACGTGCCCGGCCCTTACAGTTTGGTCTGGATCCTCGCCTATGCCACATTCGTTCTTCAGCTCGTGATTGCACTTTCTTGTGAGCGCGGGGAAGATTCCCCCGTTAATATTCTGCTTACCGTCGTGATGTATTTCACTTACTGCCAACTCTGGATTCCCGTTGTGGCCGCAGCCTTTTACGACGACTTCATCATCCGCCGGGCGATCAAGTGGGTGAAGACGGAACGCTACCAGGTGGGAACAGCCTGAACCATTTTCGATTTTTAGATTGTGATTTTCGATTTTCGGTTTTTGATTCTCGATTTTGGGGTTGTATTTTTCGATTTTTGGGCCTCGGATCTTATCTCGTTGATCTTTTTGTTCTGACTCTTTGATTTTGCCTTTTGGTTTTTTTGGATCTTGTCTTTTGGCTCTTGAATTTTGAATCTTGAATTTTGAATTCTGCATTGGGACCGACCGCACGCATCGTGTTTCCCCTCCTTAAGTTTAAGGAGTGAACAAAACGGAGTGGTTGTCCTTTCAATCGCCAATCGAAAACACCCAAAGATGTCTGTTAAACGCCTTCACGTCCTCGCTGTTTTGGGCACGCGCCCGGAAGCCATCAAGCTCGCCCCCGTGATTCGCGAATTGGGGCGGCATCGAAACGAGTTCCAGACTCGCGTCTGCATTACTGCGCAGCACCGACACCTGCTCGAACCGATCCTGCGCTGGTTTCGCATCCCCGTTCACTACGATCTGGACGTGATGCGGCCCAATCAGGAATTGTGTGGCTTGTCCGCCCTGATTCTGGAGCGCTTTCACGATGTGCTCGCATCCCATCGGCCTGACATCGTCCTGGTGCAGGGGGACACCACGACGGTCATGGTGGCAAGCTTGGCCGCTTTCTATCACCGTGTGCCCGTGGGCCACGTGGAAGCCGGTCTGCGCACGCAGGACAGATACTCGCCTTTCCCCGAGGAGATTAACCGTCGCCTGGCTTCGCATCTCGCCACCCTGCACTTTGCGCCCACCAACTGGTCGCGCGACAACCTATTGAAGGAGGGGATTCCCCGCAAGCAAATTATCGTGACGGGCAACACCGTGATTGATGCCCTTCTCGAAACACGCGACCGGGTGGTGCGCCGCCCTCCGGCTATTCCTCAGCTTCGGGGCCTCAAGGTTGGCGTCCGCAAGCTGATCGTGGTCACGGCACATCGGCGCGAAAACTTCGGTCCGGGGCTCACGAGTATCTGCCAGGGAATACGGCGCCTGGTCGCGGAGCGCGAAGACATTGAGATCGTCCTTCCCGTTCATCCCAACCCCAATGTGCAGGCGATTGTGCGGCCTCTGCTGGGAGGCATCGAGCGAATCCATTTGACCGATCCCCTGGATTATCCCCAGTTCGTTTGGCTCCTCAACTCCGCCTATCTCGCCCTCAGCGACTCCGGAGGTATTCAGGAAGAAATGCCCTCACTGGGACGGCCCGCCCTCGTGATGCGCGAGAATACGGAACGCCCCGAGGGGGTGAAAGCCGGAGTGTGCAAGCTGGTGGGTACCTCCGCCGAGATGATTTACCGCACGGTCATCGAACTCCTCGACAACACCAAGGCCTATGCCCGATTCGCCCGCCGCCGCAATCCCTTCGGCGATGGCAAAGCGGCGCAGAAAATTGTGTCCGCACTGAGAGACCTCCCCCTCAATCCTTCCTGATCGGCTGCGGAAAAACTCGTCTCGAGTGTCATGCGGAGATCGCGTCGGATCGTCGAAGGCGACAATCCGTCCCAGTTGTGCGGCTTGGGGTTTCCATGAAGGAATTCACCTTGTCCACTGGAACCCGTTAAGTCCTTGCACTGCGGTGGTAAGCCAAAGCACGTTTGGCATCAATTTGGATTCGCTGGATAGCGATGAGGGCAAATTTCTAGCGGGCAAGTTTTCGATCAGCACTTTTCAGCAGAGGAAGTGAGCGGCTCTGACGTTGCGACTATCTGCCCATTACCCTCTCTGAGTTCCTACCATATGTAGTACAGAAATATAATCATACCACAATATCTTGTATATCACAAAGAAATCATACTCCGCGCGATAGTACACTCGTACTGTAGACATGTGTTTTGAACAGTAGTAACTTGGCCTTCGTCGGTGCAGCCCTGGGTCCGGAATGTAACCAACAGCTTGGGGAATGTGAAGACGGACGCCTCGGTTCTTAACCTGTTCA
Source organism: Terriglobia bacterium (assembly GCA_050010335.1). Taxonomy (GTDB): domain Bacteria; phylum Acidobacteriota; class Terriglobia; order UBA7540; family UBA7540; genus Bog-366. The sequence goes on along the minus strand of JBEKLF010000042.1, from coordinate 31,893 downwards.
GTATTTGATTCGTCTCCGCAATACCTCGTGGAAGACGGTTCGTTTTGAGGGAGGATTTATGACTTCGGAAATGTCTTCGGAAATGTTTAGCGTTCTGGATCCTTCTAAGGAGAATCGCAGTCGGCGGGGCGTCACGTTTATCTGCGGCCTGTTTGCCCAAGCATTGTTGATTGGCGCGGCAGTTTTTCTTGGGGTTCTCTTCCCGGAAGAGTTGCCAACCCCCGCGAAGCAATACGTTTTGGTTTGGCTCCCTCCTTTGAGGTTGCCGGCGGAGCCGGTCGTGAAGCGTCCGCCCGAGATGGCTCGGGTGGTTGTCCCGAAAGTGAAACCCCGAGTAACCCCTGTAATCCCTACCCCCGTCTTGACGGCCCTTGTGGTTCCCAAGATTCAACCACCCAAGATTTCTACTCCGCCCATACATGTTCTGGAACCCCCTGTGCCGGCTCCACCTGTTCTCGAATCCCGGCCGGCGCCGAAGGTGGAAAAGGTGCAAGTTGCAGTTAATACCGGGCTCTTTGGTGGTGCTGCGGAACCGGTCACGACGAAGCGACCGGCGGACCAGGTGCAGACGGGTGGGTTTGGGAGTCCACAAGGACTGCCTGGCCGGGCGCAAGGTGACAGTCCCGGCAACGTCGCGAGGTTGGGGTCCTTTGGACTTCCTGATGGTCCCGGTGTCGGGAACGGGACGGGCGGAGCTCATGGTATTCGGGGAGTGATCGCCAGCGCCGGTTTTGGCAGCGGGATCGCGGGTGGCCGCGGAGGTAACGGAAACGGCGGCAGAGTTGCGATGGGCAGTTTCGAGACGGTAGCCCAAGTCACGCAAGTCCCAACGAAGAATTCACATGCGCAACAGCCCGTGGAGTTTTTGCCCGTAGAGATATTTTCCAAGCCTACCCCGGTCTATACGGAGGAGGCGCGTCATTTAGGAATTCAAGGTGAAGTCGCGCTTTCCGTGGTCTTCGAGGCCAGCGGCGCGATCAAAGTCATCGGTGTGGTCAAATCCCTGGGTCACGGGCTCGACCAGGCGGCGGTACAAGCTGCCGCACAGATTCGATTCAAGCCAGCCCTCCGCGACGGCAAGCCGGCGGATTTTCCGGCAACCCTGCGCATCGAGTTCCGGCTGGCCGACCAATCTACTTAGGCGGCCGCCTGGCCGACCCTTACACTTTGCCGGAGGAAAAGATATGACTACTCTTCGCAACAGACGCATCACTTGGTTACTTCCAATACTTATACTTGCCACCCCGATGCTTTTGCCACTGGCAGGAAGCGATCGATCAAAGCCCGCAAAGGCTATTGCCCAGCCGGAACCCGCGGAACTCACCAACATCGTCTTTCGCATCATCGCCAATGAGTGGCAAACCCGTACAACGCTGGCGGAATTCTCTCCGCGTGTCGAGACCTACCTCCAGTATTACCACCCGGACCGTGAACTGGGTGACGTGGCCACAGAAGATGCTTACTTCTTGGGCCGGTTGAAGTTCAGCAAGAAGATCGACAATAAAGCGATTGAAGCATCCTTCATTACGGATTCCCGCACCGAGCGGTTGCTCCGCCGCCCCGAGATGCTAGGAGCGCACCTCCGCCTGGGTGAGTTCGCGGTGGAACCCCTGGTGGTGGATGAGAATAACTTCGACCGGGAACACTACTCTTTCGACCCCGTTCGCTGGGAATACCTGGGTGACATCCGTTGCCTGGCCATCGATATCCATCCCCGGGACAGTAAGGCCATCGGCGCCTTTGAAGGACGCATCTGGGTTGAGGATCAGGGCTACGCGATCGTTCGCTTGAACGGCACGCGCATCAACCCTCCTCGTGGGATTTCTTACGTTCACTTTGATTGCTGGCGCGAGAACCTTCACCCGGGAGTGTGGCTGCCGGTCTACATTTACAGCCAGGAATCCGACCACAGCAAGCGGCTCCGTTACAAGTCGGAGACGCGCCTATGGGGCTACGACCTCACCGCCCGTCATCAGCAGCAGGAGTGGACCAATATCCTGGTGGACGCCCCCGCGCCTGTCCGTGACAACAGTGAAGTCACGTCGGACCTGTCCCCCGTCGCGAGCGAGCGGCAGTTGACCATAGATGCCGAGCACAACATGCTCGACCGGCTGGAGAAGGCGCGGCTCATTGCGCCCCCGGGGCCCATTGATAAGGTGCTCGAAACGGTGGTCAACAACTTGATTGTGACCAACCATCTCGATAGCATGCCTCCGGTCCACTGTCGCGTCATGTCGACTTCGACTTTGGAATCGTTCAGTCTGGCCTATACGATCGTCCTCAGCCGGGGCCTGATCGATGTCCTGCCCGATGAGACGAGCCTGGCCATGATGCTTGCTCATGATCTCGCCCACATTGCTCTCGGACAAAAACTGGATACCAAGTACGCTTTCAACGACCGGTTGCAGATGTCCGATGAAGAATTGCTTGCCAGCTTGGACGTGGCCCGGGATAGCAAAGATGAAGCGGAGGCCGACGCCAAGGGGATCGAGTTCCTCAAGAATTCGCCCTACAAAGACAAGCTGGGCCAAGCGGGTCTGTTTTTACGGGCGGCCGCTGAAGCCGCTCCGCACGTTCCCCACCTCTTCGGGGCCCACTTGGGCAATGGGTTGACCGAGGGCAATGGTAAAGAGCTCCGCATGGCGGCATTGATGACTACTGCTCCCACGTTAAGCCCCAGGAAGATCGACCAGATCGCCGCTCTGCCCCTGGGCTCGCGCGTGCAGGTCAATGCTTGGGATGGTGGCGTTTCCTTCACCACCCGCAAGGCGGATGCGATTGTTGATGCCACTGAGAAGTTGCCCTTCCGGGTTACTCCGGTGATTCCGTACTTGCGATTCTATGCGCCTACTGCGCCCAAGACCGAAGCGTCCGCTGCCAGGAACTAGGGCTGCTCACGCGATAATGGCTCGGGACGGGAAGTTCCCCGACTTGATCTAAGGCTACGGAGAATTTGCGGATCACGGTCTCGGTTGTCCAAGGGCGGGGGTATTTTGGGCTCACTCCAATCCTGCGGTTTCGCGCCAGCCCGCGCAACGGGCTGGCGTGAAAAGCCGCGGACTCATTCTCACCGCGTTCCTCTTCCCCTCTGAAATCTGAGATTTGAAATTTCAGATCCCGAAGCGCGCGTCTGGAATTTGAGATCTGAAATTCAGATCCCAACCGCGCGTTTGGAATTTCAAATCTGAAATTTGAAATCTGTAGTTTGCGATTCGCTAACGCGGCCCCACTGCCTACTGCCCACTGCCTACTGCCCACTGCTTACTGCCCACTGCTTACTGCCTACCGTTCTTCCGAAGTGCGCGGCGGGCTCGAACGCTTTCTCCAGGGCTTTCGCGTAGGCTTTCACGTCGTAGCCCCTCCAGCCTTCCCACAAGGTCCAGGCGCGCACGCGATCATCGACCAGCGAAGAGTCCGCGTCGGTGATGATGAACTCGATATTCTCGCCCGGCCGCAATTTCACGCCGGCGCGGTCCAATTGCCGGGCAGCGATGGCGGTGGAGCTGTTTTTCTGATAGCTCGCGGGAGCTTTGGTAAGGCGCTTGCGAATCACCAGTTCTTCCACCGCCACGCTGCCGTCGCGGAGCCGCTCCTGGTAGCGCTCGTAAACTTTCCGCGCTTCGCGGAGTTTGTCACAGTAGGTCGAGAAATCACGCGCCTCGGCCAAAATCGCCAGCACCTCGCGCTGCATCCGGGTGACGAAAGGCGGCGTGTCGTGCCGGCGGCATTCGAGACCCCGCACCTTGAGCTCGCCTTCGTCCGACACGCAGAAAAAGCGGTTGGGCACGGGGATCTCCGCCGATTGCTGGGAGGGAAGGAAAACGGCGAAGCGGTAGACAGCTTCCAGCGCCAAAGGCAGGCCGGTGATCTGCTCGATTTCCAAGGCTAGGCGCTCGTAGTCCGCGCGCGGACAATTGCCGATGGTCGATTGCCGATTTTCGATTGAGGGTCGAAACTCGAAACTTGAAACTCGAAATTCGGTAGCTGCCTCGCGAGTTTCGAATTTCGAGTTTCGAATTTCGGCTTTTTCGCAATTGTCGATCTTCGATTGCTGATGGTCGATGGGGTCAATCGGCAATCGACCATCGGCAATCGTCAATGGAAGAGCTTTTCCCCAGCCCCCAGCCCCCAGCCCCCAGTCCCCACCTCTTGGCCCCCAGCCCCTGTCTTTCTGCACGTAGATTGAATCCACCAGCGCGTGCAGCACCCGGAAGCCGTGCTGCTCCGCCGCCTCTTTCGCCACCAGCAATTTCTCCCGCGCCATGGCATTGATGGCCTCGTGCGCTTCGATTTTGCCGAAGCGGGCGTTTTTGTAGCCAGTGTAGCCGAAGCAGCAAACCAGCAGCCACTTCAGCACGTCACGCCGCTGTTTACAGGCGGAGGGGTTAGGGGTTAGGGATTGGGGGTTAGGGATTGGGGCATCGGGGTTCGGGGCGGAATTGCCGATTGCCGATTGGCGATTGCCGATTGGCGGTGAGGCTCGGGATTTGGAATCTTGAATCTTGAATCTGGAATTTTCGATTTGGCACTCGGGATTCGGGACACAGGGCACGGCGTACGGGACTTGGGCTTCAGGGCTAGGGCTTCGGAATGCCAGGTGTGAGTCCTGCGGCAAACCTCCTTTTTCCAATTCCGAATTCCGAGTCTCGGATTCCGTGTCCCGTATCCCGTATCCCGTATCCCGAACCCCCAACCCCGAATCCCTAACTCCTAACCCCAGCTCTTTGTACTTCCGCCGCTTGGCGATGAGGCGCTCCACCACCCGGCTGGTGATGCCTTGATGCCGCTGGCACACGCGGTAGCCGAGTTCCGGCACGCGCGGCGCATCCGGGCAACACTTGCAATTGATGGTTTCCGGCGAAATGTTGAAGCGCGCCATGATGCTGGGAAACTCGCTCACAAAATCCAGTTCCGCCACGTTTTCAAAGAAGCCGAGGCGCGGAGGAAAGACCAATCCGCCGCGATCCGCCAGCAGCAACTCGTCCGGGTGCTTCAGGTTTTCCGGCTCGGCCTTTTGCGCGGGAATCAGCACGCCGTCGCGCCAGGCCGTTTCCATTTGCATGTAGGAGATTCCCGTGCCGGGCGTCGTGCGGCAGGCGTATTGCACCGGCAGTTTCGTGACCCGCACTAACTCCCACAGGCCTTCCATCTCGCACTGGTCGGCGCCAAAAGAATTCTGCGTGTCGATGTGCAGCCGCCCGAACAAGGTGGTGGTGCTTTCCTTGAACAGGATGCGCCCGTAGCTCATGTAACTGCGCGAACGGGTTCTCTCCACCGGCAGGGCATCGCGGTTCAAGGGCAGGCGGATGTGCAAGCGTTGCGCCTGCCGCAGCAATCCCGGCAGCAGGACGTCATCGCCCCATTCGGTCACCAGCACATCCGGGTCGTGCACGCGCAGCAAGCGCTCGAAAACCTGTACGGTGGGTTCGTCGGAGTCATCGAGCGTCTGCCAGTCGTCTTCAATCGCCACCTCGATCGAGCCGTGGCGGCCGTGCTTGGGGTTGACGTCGGAAATCCCTTCCAGACGAATCCGCATGGTGCGCACGGGCGGCCGCTCATACTCGGTCAGCCACTCATCGTCGCGGCAAGTGATGGAGTGGATTTCGGCGGCGGGAAAAGCCGCAGGGCCGAAGTGCGGGCCCTGCGCTACGTCCGTGCCGCCAAGGCTAGCGTCAACTTCCACGCGCGCCAAAGGGAAAACATTCTTCTCCCAGCAGTACATTGACGCCAGCATCAGGTCAGAGTCGTACAACGCGAGGCTGCTGTCAAAGCGGCGGACGAATCGCGCCAGCGGCGCAAACAGCGTGGGATGGTGGGCGGACACTTGCAGGACACGCAACATCCGCCGGTCCCAGATGTTCTGCCGCTCGGTGAGCGCGCAACTCACCGCCGCGCGGGCGGGGAGCGTTTCCGCCAGCCGCGCCAACTGTCCTTCCGGTCCCTGCACGTAAAAGCAGGGCCGAAAAGAGCTGTCAATCAGCCGGCGGCGCTTCTGCTGGCCCGGCTCGATGAGCCACACGATCATTCCCTGCGGGCAAGGGTAGAGGTCGAGAATCCATCCATTGAGTTTCAAGGTTTATTCCTAACGCCGCCTCGATTTTTCGCAGCCGGATTTCGTGGTCCAGTTCCACCGCCACGTGAATGCCGTGCATCGCGTCCACAGGGAAATGGTAGGTGCAAGCCTGCACGTACAGGCGCACGCGATTGAACATGGCCTCCAGATGCGCCTGCTCTTCCTGCCGAAGCGCCCGGCCAAAGCGCTGCTTCCAGTTTTGCAATTCCTGTTCGATCAGATCACGAAATGTAGCAACCGTTCGTCCCATGGGTTACCTCTCTTGGGTGCTGGGTGCAGGTTCGAAAATCGAAAATCGTGGGCGAGCAAGTTGTAGCGCAGACCTCCGCTTTTGAGGTCTGCGGCTTTTCCCTAGACTCGCGCTTCCGCACATGAGAGCAGGCGTCCATCTTTGAGATTCGCTGTTATTGCAAGAGAAGAGCCGCGGGCCCCAAAAACGGGAGTCCGCGCTACGCCACCCTCCGGTTGTTGTGTCAAGCCCAGTCGGCCTTGCTCATCAAGCCGGAATTTCCAAAGTTCCGTTGCGGCCGCGCAGGTTTGGGCGAAAAAAAGCTTGCGGCCCGCGGGCGGCTGGAACTCAGAGGCGGAAGAAAAAAGCGCCACTGTCACCGCTGGGTTCTGGGGACTGGGGGCTGGGGACTGGCAATTGTCGATTTTCGATTGCCGATTTTCGATTGAGGGTCGAAACTCGAAACTCGAAACTCGAAATTCGGTCGATGACTCGCGAGTTTCGATCTTCGAATTTCGATTTTCGCTCTTCTCCCAGTCCCCAGCCCCCAGTCCCCAGCCCCTGTCATTGAGGGCGCAGCGGCGCAGGTGCCCCAGCGCTTGCTGGAAGGCCGCGTTGGCGTCGGCTGGGCGAACGTCCTCATCGAAGTAGAGCTCGGGAAAGGCCGTGACCATCAGAACCTGGGCGGGGAACTCGGCCAGGAATTGCGGCACCCGGCTGATCAGCTCGGTAAGCTGAAAGCACGTGAACGCTCGCGCCAGCATGATCTGTTGATTGAATTGCGCAAAAGGCATCCCCCGCCGCTCGGCCAACCGCGCCATCAAGCGCGGGTCGGCGCAGTTGGCGCCATCGAGAAACAGAATGCGCTTGCCCTCCAGCGCCAGGCGCGGCATGAAGTAATGGCTCAGCCGCGGCGCATGGTGCTCGCCGTGAAAAACCGCCAGACCGCGCGGCGGCAAGCGCCACGGTTGGGTCAATGCCGCCGGAGGCGGAGTTTGCCCGTGCATGAACATAACTCCCCCGCAAAAGATAGTAGCGCAGGGCTCGCTCTCCAGCCCTGCGGCTCTTGCGCCCCGCCAAAAAGACAAGTCAAAAGGCAAAAGTAAAAGGCCAGGAGGCTTTGCCCTTTGCTTTTGACTTGCGCTTCATGCCTTTCAACCTTGGGAGGGAGAGCCGCAGGGCCGGAGAGCGGGCCCTGCGCTACCTCTCCTTGGCGACATCAGCATAGGCGAATAAAAAGCGAAAGTCAAGGGGAAGAAAAACCCCTAGCAAGTGCCAAGCGCCGGGTGTCAGGCGCTGGGGTTTTCCCTAGTCCCCAGCCCCCAGAACCCAGCCCCTAGCCCCTACTGCCCGTACTTCACCCAAATCGGGCTGGACCATGCCAAGTTGCGGTCCATCTGTGTGACGCGCACGTAGTACCAGCTTTCGCCTTTGGGCGGCTCGTTATCGACGTAGGTGAACTCGGCGCTTTTGGCAGCGGGTGAGGTGGTAAAAACAAACTTCCCGTCTTTGATGATTTCCACGCGTTCGAGGGTGTCGGTTCCGACCACTTTTACTTTAAGGCGAGGGGCGGTGGCCGCGGCGAAAGCGTCGCCCATCAAGTAGGTGTGTCCCTGTTCATCGACGGCCTGAAAATCCACAATGATGTTGTCCGTGGCGCCGTAGGCGTGGCGTTTGCGCATGCTCTCGACGATGTCGGTGCGGTCCATCGAGGGCGCATAAATCATCGTATAGGAGCTGTGGGTCGAAACGTGGTCGGAGCTCGATTCCACGCCCAGCTTGTAACCTTTGGCCAAACCCGTCCAATAAAATCCCGCGGCCTCATATTTTTCGTGGACCAGCACCTGATAGTTCGCGCTCTCGCCTCGCGGCGCCCCTCCGTACTCGTAGTTGGCGTGGTAGCCCTGATAGATTTCCACGAGGGGCTCGACCTCGGGGTCGTTATCGCGATAGTCGGAGCCTTGCTCGGTGGCGAGGGAATGCAGCATGCAGATGCCCCGGTACTGTTTCAAATAGGGGTACAGGATGGGGCCGCTCGCAACCTTGCCCTGATTTTCCGCGTCGCTGATGGGAAGAGTGCGAGTGCCGCGTTCCGCGAACACCACGTTGCGATGCCCATTGGGATAGCGGACGCTGCGCTCGTATCCGAACAGCGGCGTGTAGAAGTCCCTGATGTGGAACAGATCGATGGCCTTTTCGGTTCGCCACCAGGTGTACTCGTTATCGCCTCCGGCGCTGTGGTCGGAGATGATCCCGGTATCCATCGCGGCCGCATCCATCATGTAGCGGAAATAATCCTCCACGGAGCCGTCGCCCGCGCCATCGCCGGAAATTTCCGTGTGCCGGTGGAAGTCGCCGCGCAGAATGCGGAGCGAAGCGTCATTCACCGTGATGCGGTAAGCGCGCACGCGGGCAACATCCTCGCGCTCATTCGGATGCACCGGAGGAGACCCCTCCTTGGGATCCTCGAATTTCACCAGTTGCGGGGACAGCGCGGCAGCTTGGTTGTCGAATGCTGCGGCGTCGATCTCAAGCACGCCGGGGCGATGCGGACCCGTGCCGGTCGTGGCGCTCAGGGAAGGCTGAAAGCCTGAGACCGGGCCAAACGGCCGGTTATTGTTGATCCAGGCCATCCAGATTCCGCGCGGGCCCGGACTGATCTGGAAGGTTCCGTCGGGGCGCGAACTGGTTTCCGGGATGGGCATGAGGCGAGTCCAATGGTCGCCTTCATAGCTGGCCAGAAAGTGTTCCCAGCGCCCGTTGTTAGCCCAATGATCCACGCGAGTTTCATCCGTGCCGGTGCGGATTTGCAGGGCGGCCCAGATTCGTCCGCTCGCGTCCGCGGCCAGCCGCGGCGTTTCGTTAAAACGGTTATAGCGCACGGGAATGGCGGCGTTCAGGTCGCCCACCGTTTGCTTCCATACCCCGTTCTCGAGCACCGCCACACGGGGATGGCGGTTGGCGTAGAGCGTGGTGCCGCGCGATTGGTCGTCGCGGTTCCAGTCCTTGCCCCAGTTGTCGCCGGACTCATCCCAAGCCAGCCACACGCGTCCGGCGGAGTCAACGGCCACCGACGCGTGCGCTTGAAATTTCCCCGATTGCGTGACCTGTTGAACTGGTTCCATCGACCCATCGGCGTTCACTTTGCGCAGGAAGATGTCGTAGTTGCCGTTGCGATAACTGTCCCAGGCGATATAGAGATTGCCCGCGGAGTCGCCTGCGGCATCGGGCATCCACGCGCTCGGGCCGCTGATTTCCGCGGGCTTCGACCAATCATTTCCGTGCAACGTGCTGAGCAGCACGTGCGACTGGCCGTCCTGGTAACCCACCCACACCAGGTGGAGCGCGCCGGTTCTATCCGCGACGAGCCGGTGAAAAATGTTGGGGTGATCCGCCGTGGTCAGCTTTTGTCGCGCTGTCCACTTTTGGCCGTCAAACGTTCGCGCGTAGAGGTCCCAATCCTCGCCCGTCCGTTCTGACCAGACCACCCAGATGCGTCCTTCGGAATCTTCCCCCACGGCGGTGTGAAAGACGTCTCCCTTTTCTTCCGTCAGGCGCGCGGGCTGCGACCAATCTGCGAGCGTCGAATAGCGCACGTAAACCTGATCGCCGAGATTTTGGTAAGCCTGCCAGGCGATCCACACCACCCCCTTGCGCGTGACGCAGATCGAGGGATAGTCGTGCTCCTCGGGATTCGCGCCCTGCGGCACGGGGGAAATCTGTTGGGGAGTGGGGGCGCGTTCGACCGCCACATCGCCGTCGCGAAAGGAAAGCGCGTGCCCGAAGTCCAGGTCCCGCAATGCGAACATGAAGTCTCCGTGCACGGTGTGGACATGGGCGATTGCCGTCGGCGGCGCTTCCACTGTCGCGGTCACTCCGGCGGGAACAAAGTTGAAGACGCCTTCCGTGGTGTCCAAAGGCCGAGGGGAATCGGGCTGGTTTTCAAATCGAAGGTGTTTGACGTGTACTTTCCAGGTGCCATCAGGGTTCACCGTATCTTCTTTAAAAAGGCGCCAGGGCATCACGTTCACGACCTTGCCTTGATTCACCGTCAAGGAACCGGAGTAGTCTTCCAGCCGCTCCTGCCTTTCCCCAAACACGATGCGGAAGCTAAGCGTCTTGTCGGGCAGCGGGCCCGGGGCCTGCGCGGGCGCTGATCGGTCCCGGGGAATCAGCGCCAGGATTCCGATGAGTGCGATGACCGAGGCCGCGCCGATTTTTCGCATGGAAAATCCCTTCCGGTGAATAACCCGAATTTCGTTCGCGCGGAAATGGTACCACTAAATGCATGCCATTTGAGCAAGGTCTGAAAGGCTTCACTACAGATTGCCGTGAGCCTTTGGCGCGCCAAGATGGATGAAAATGCGCGAAGCGCTTTGGACTGCGGCCGCGAAGCTGCCGCTTTGGGTTTTAGCCAATGCCGTCGTGTCGCCAGTTTCCGATTCCGGCGAAAGAGTCAAGGCGGTAGCTGCTGCTACCCCAGCAAAAGCGGCAGCTTCGCGGCCGCAGTCCAAAGTGCCTTCGGCACAGTCATTTGACTCCTTGTTCTTATTTGGTCTTTTCTCTGTGCCCTCCGTGTCTCCGTGGTGAAGCCTTTCCATGAGGCACGAGACGAATCTTGGAATGAGCAGCACATGCCACGGAATCATCTGGACGAACTTCCGCGCGCATGCGAAGATTTTAAGAGCAGGGAATTTCGCCAGTGGATTCGGCTTTATCGCCTCGGCAGAGGATGGCGGCCGGTGGCGAAGACAGGGTGGAGCGCTCCACTCTGACTCCTGACTTCTAACTCCCAGCTTCTTTTGGGATTTTGCATGATTTCGAAACGCATTCTGATCACGAACGACGACGGGATAACCGCTCCGGGCATCAAGGCGCTGGAGCATAGCCTGGCCGCGGTGGGTGAGGTGACCGTCGTCGCGCCCGACCGCGAGATGAGCGCCACCAGCCAATCGATTACCCTGCATTCGCCCATCCGTGTCCACCGGATTGACGACCGGCATTATGCCATTGGCGGCACGCCCACCGATTCGGTGATCATGGCTCTCTACAAGATTCTGCCGAAGCGGCCGGACCTGGTGGTGAGCGGCATCAATCCTGGCGGGAATTTAGGTGAAAACGTCGTTTACTCGGGAACCGTAGGTGGGGCGATGGAAGCGGCGGTGCACGGAGTGCCATCGTTCGCCATATCCCTCGCGTCGCGGAAGGACCTGGATTTTTCCTCGGCCGCAGCTTTCGCGGCGCAACTTGCTGCCAAGATTTTGAAAGACGGCTTGGAGCGAGGTGTGTGCTTGAACGTGAATGTGCCGCGCGGTGAAGTGCGCGGCGTGCGCATCACCAGCCAGAGCCAGAAGATTTCGCAAAACCTCGTTGTGGAACAGAAGGACCCGCGCGGGCGTCCGCACTATTGGCTTGACGAGACCATCGAGTTCGATGAAGTCGAGCCCGATTCCGATTACGGCGCCCTCCGCGCGCGAGAGATTTCCGTGACGCCCCTCCAGGTCGACCGCACCCATTACCCCAGCCTCAACCACCTTTCCCGCTGGCTGCCGGCCTTGCAAGTGGTGAAGTAGCGGCGGCAAGAGCAGGCGCCGGATGTTGGGCGTTTGGTGTCAGGCGCCCGGCACCAGCGGTAGAGTATTGTGTTCCCAGTGGCGGATCAGCAATTTCCCCGCCGGTCGCAGGACCGGTTCGTGAACCGCGGCGCCGCCTAATACCTAACCCCGATTCCCGACCCCAGGGTCGATGGCTCTAGTCCCCGTGTCCCAAGTATCTGCCATTCAGGGGGGAAGAAATGTTTGTATAATATAATTGACTTTTTTCCATTAGATGGGTAATGTCTCTTATAGACGACACAATCCAGGCAATATTCCAAATTGTCGTTTATATTAGCCATGGCCATAAGTCTCTACGGAGCGGTTTATTTCAAAGATGCGCTTGCGGGGATGTTGGAACAGGTTCCTGATGGCAGGTATGCGTTCACATATAACCCTGCCTATATTGAGGCAGCCCAGCCGCAGATCGCCCACGCGCTTTACCTTCGCTATGCTCCCCACTATTCCTCTGGTCTTCATCCATTCTTCGACAATCTCTTAGCGGAAGGGTGGCTTGCCCGAGCCCAGGCGAGGGCTCTCGGCATTCGAGGCGACGACCGTTTCGCGCGTCTGCTGGCGTTTGGGGCGGATTGCCCCGGTGCCGTCTCGATTAGGGACCCTCGACCCGCGCGCGCACCAGATTTGCACGCCGGCACTCGCGAGGAGATTGCGGCCCTTGCCCATCGGGCCTCAATTTCGGGCGTCCAGCGGAAGCTGCTTGCGGTGCGCTCCGCCAGTGGCTTTCGTCCGGCGGTCGCGGGGGAGTTCAGTACTCATATTGCCAAGCTCTCTTCACCGAATTTGGGTGAGCTGGTGGAGCTGGAATATCTGACGACAACCGCTGCCAAAGCTTTCTTGCCGGATGATGAGGTGGTTGAAGTGGAGATTGCGGAGGTCGAGGACATCCAGGGCAGGTGCTTGCTGGTGCGGCGGTTCGATCGAGTTCCCTCCGAAGACAAGATTCACTTCGAAGAATTCAACCAGCTTTTGGAGCGTCCCGCCGACGCCAAATATGAAGGCGCCTATGGAGAGATGGCGAAGTTTATGCTCCGCCATCAACAATACCGTCGTGAAGAAGACATCGATCGGCTCTTTCGGCGAATCCTGGTCTGTATTCTGCTCGCCAATAATGACGCTCACATGAAGAACTTCGGCCTCCTGTATACGACGGAGGGATTTCGACTGGCCCCGTTTTATGATGTCGTGGCCGCGGCACTGTATCCGGAATACAAGGGCTCGCTTGCGCTGCGCCTCGGAGCGGGCAAGAACCCGCGCGATATGGCTTCGCTCGGTTCCAAGCATCTTAGCGCTCTGGCAGAATCGTTTGAGATCAGCTCGAATGCGTTGAAGCTCGCGATCGCTGATTTGGGCCGACGCTTGCCCATTGCTACTCGCGTCATTGAAGAGTCCGCGTATGGAAGCAAAACGGTTAAAGAGAAATTGGTCGTGTTCATGAGGAAACGATGGAACGCAACATTCAAGTCAATTGGGAAGTAGTCACCCGAGAGGCGAGACGACGGCGGAAGGCGCGAGGTATGACCCAGCTTCGCCTGGCAGCTCTTGCCAAGGTCAGTCGTTCCACCGTGGTTCGTTTTGAGCTGAGCAGTGGGGATATACAACTCTCCTCCGCTCTACGAATCTTGAGCGTTCTGGATATGGTGGAACGCAAGCAGGAAGGGACCCTGCTTCTTCGGCGCGAGGCCCGGACACTGGGCGGTCCTATTGCCGTCATGTTTGCTCCGGATGGAGGTGCGGTGGGCGCAATGGAACCAAAGCGCTTCGCGAGCCTTGATGACCTCGCACTTTTCCTCGAGGGACTGAAGATAGACTCTGCGGCGCAGAGACTGGCCTTCGCGGACCTCGAGCGGACCGAGTCGGCCACAATACCTAACATCCGCCTGACAATGACCGAGCTTCACGAGCTCTGGCCAATGCAATTTCCTGGGATGTCTCCAGCAAAATCAGGACCCTCGTAAGTACACGGGTCCGCGGGGAAGGAATAGCCGGAAAAAACCCCGCCAGATCATCTCGGTTGGATTCGCCAGTGCTGTGCTCATCCTGTTACCCCTTTATCCCATTAGGTGGGATTGTCGTATTGTCGATGCGTCAGAAAAGACCGGATATAAATGTGCCCTTCGGTGGTCCTGTCGTCCTTCACGCGTGAATATTAAACTATGGCGACAAGATGGCTCCTAAGTTACGGTCGAGGTGTATAATCCCTCCATGGGCGCCGAAGTTATCCCCAAGCTGAGTTTCGAGGAATTCCGTCTACTTCCCAGCGACGGCAAGCGCTACGAGCTTGTGTGTGGAGAGGTGCATGTGACTCCAGCTCCTGCTACGCGGCATCAAGCCATCGTCCAGAACCTCTCTGGAAACTTGTGGCCCCACGTGATCAAGAACCATCTGGGCGAAGTGTGGACAGCACCCCTGGATGTGCGTTTGAGCAGCGAGACGGCACTGCAACCAGACTTGGTTTTTATTTCCAATGGCCGCGCCGGAATCATTCAAGAGAATTGGATTGCTGGCGCCCCGGACTTGGTTGTCGAAGTCTTGTCACCCTCCACCGCCACCTATGACCGCGCCACCAAGCTCCCCGTTTACGCCGCCGCGGGTGTCCCCCAAGTGTGGCTGATCGACTCGCAGGCCAAAATCTTGGAGGTTTTGAAACTCCAAAGCAAGAAGTACATTTTGGAAGCCTCACACGCAGGCGACCAAGTTCTCACTTCCGACCTCTTTCCCGGCTGGCGATTGCCCCTCCGTGACCTCTTTGACTTCCGTGGCCGGTTCTAAAAAACAGTGGTCAGTTGTCAGTCATCAGTTTTCAACAATAGCCACCCACCACCCCGGGCGTTTCGCCCCGCGGGCAGAGATGGGCGGTTACGATTAGCCCAGACTGTGGTAAAATCTGATTGAATCATACTTTACGCAATAAGGAGGATGATTGAAGACTATTACGGCAACTCATTTGGCGCGCAACCTGCGCCGGGTATTGGATCGATTGGCCGTCGAGGGCGAGGGGGTGGTCATCGAAAGAAACCGCCAAGAGGTTGCTCGCCTCCTCCCCGGTCCGGCGCGACAAACGGCGCTGGAGGCGATGGCGGACCTCTATCGAACCCTCCCCGACAACGCTGCCGCCACGTGGGAGGCCGATAGCCGCAAGGGGCGGTGGAAGGGAAGCCGGCTCGATAAGGGAGTTCGCAATCCATGGCCTTCCTGATGGACACCTGCGTGTGGATTGACGTGGAGCGGGGCGTCCTAGCTCCAGCCGATGTTGAGGCGCTGACTCAGGGCGAACCCATTTTCATGTCTCCCGTAACGCTTGCCGAGCTCCGCTTCGGCGCGGAAATTGCCACTGACCCGGGAGCTCGCCAGAATCGGCTGGCTGCCCTCCGACGGCTCGAGCGCAAGCCTATTCTGCCGATCGATGGTACGACCGGGCGTATTTTCGGCAGCCTAGCCGCGCAGATTAAGGCTGCTGGCCGGCAGCATCGCTACCGCGTTCAGGACCTCTGGCTCGCCAGCCAAGCCTTACAACACACCTGCCGGCTGTTGACCCGAAATAAGCACGACTTCGAGGATATCCCCGGCCTCAGCCTCAGGTTGTACCAATTGGCAGGCCACAAACCTTAGACCCGTGGTCAGTTGTCCGTCCTCAGTTTTCGGTGATAGCCACCCGCCACCCCGGGCGTAACGCACTCTGAAGCCAGACATCGGCGGTTGCGCTCAACCGGAACTTTTGTAAAACCTAATTAAGTCATGCTTTACGCTTTAGGGGGGATGATTGAGGACTATTACGGCAACCCATTTGGCGCGCAGTCTACGCCGCGTATTGGATCGACTGGCCGTCGAGGGCGAGGGTATCGTCATCGAAACGGACCACCAGACCCGCAAGTGATGGCACGAAGCGCTGAGGAAGGGCCCTCGGGCCGGAGCTTGGCTTCGCGATCAATTTACTTTGCAGGTGGCGCGGCACCTGGCACGGGGGACGACGCGGACTTTTGCCGCGCCAGTTCCTGGTCGATCACCCGCGAAACGTTCTCCTCCGGCTCGGCGCCAACCATCAATATCCCATTGATAAAGAACGACGGAGTGCCGGCCACGCCCAGGCGTTCAGCATCCTTCCGGTCGTCTTCGATCGCGGCTTTGTACTTGCCGCTGGCGAGGCAGCTCGCGAACTGTTTCTCGTCCAGCTTCAAATCGTGGGCGTATTGCTTGAGGTTGGGAGAATCGAGTCCGCCGGCCATCAGCAAGTCATAAACCTGCCAGTACTTTCCCTGCTCGCCGCCGCAACGCGACGCTTCCGCGGCTTGCTCGGCAAGCGGGTGCAACTGGGCCACCGGGAAATCACGGTAGGCCAGGGCAACCTCCGCGCCGTATTTCGCCAGCAGGTTTTTGAGGACGCCTTCCTCCTGCCGGCAAAATGGGCACTGGAAATCGGCAAATTCCACAATCACAACGGCGGCCTGGGGATTGCCCTTCACCCGCGCCGCATCGTAAGTCACCTGGGTGCGGGGGGGCTTCAACAGGACGACAACATCCGCCTGCGACCGCAGACGATCCAGGTAGGCATCGCGCGCGTACTGAATCTCTTCCCGCTTCAGCGTCTCGCGAAGCTGGTCCTTTACCTGCACGAAAGACTGGCGATTGCGGTCTTTTTGCGCCAGGTAATAAGCAAACACTTCGGCGTCGGTGGGGGCGGCAACCTTGCGGTTCACTTCCTCACTGAGGAGCGCCTCGGTGGATTCGCCCTTTTTTTGGGCGGCCAACTCCAACACCTTCTGCCGAATGAGCTTCTCCAGCGCTTTGGATTGGATATCATATTCCTGATTGCGCAGCGGCAGGAGCTGCCCCGTAGTGGTGCTCGAAAGCTCCTGGGCGGAGATGGCTTCTCCCTCGACAGTTGCGACGGGTTGCGTTTCCTGGCTTCCCGCGGGGGCAGCCAGGATGATCAGGCAAAGGGTTAGAAAGAGGATTCCGGCGGCTAACTTTCGCCATCGCATTTCGGTTTCTCGCCTACTCGTGGTCACCGGATTCGATGTTGCGGCAGTTATGATATCGGCCATTGTTCACAACCCAACGGGCGAATCTGCCCTGCCGCTTATTTCTCCCATTTCCCACCTCCCTAGGAGCAGACGGTTGCCTTCGGTCTCCCGGCCATTTTACACCACCGGCGCAGGCGCCATCACTGTAAGGTCATGCTGCAAGTCTCGGTTACGGTTTCAGTAGTGCAACCCGCCACGGGCGGATTGCTGCACGAGAGGGTGAAACTGGCCGAGGAGCTTGTTGCCGCGGTGTTGGAACACGACGGACTTGCACAACCGGCCGCACTTAAGGAGTTAAATATATCGGTGCAGATGTCCGACGTGAATGTCGAAAGTGAGGTTCCTGGCGCCAGCGTGAAGTTGATTGGCTCGGTGACCGGAGATGGCGCGGGAACGGTAGAGCAGATGCCGTCCGCGCAGCACGTGATCGGGGTGCCCGTAGCCGTGCACGTCCCGGCATAGTTTCCGGCACCGGGCGAACTGCCACCTGACGTGTTGAAAGTGGCGGTGACTGACTGGTTGGAGTTCATGGTCACGCTGCAAGCGCCCGTCCCTGAGCACGCACCGCCCCACCCCGCGAAGGTGGAGCCTGAACTCGGGGTTGCCGTCAGTTGTACCGCCGTGCCCGAGGTATAGGAATAACAGTCCGTTCCACAGCTTCCTCCCGCCGGATTCGGAGTGACCGTGCCGCTGCCGGTACCCGCGGTGCTTAAGTCGAGGTCTAAAAGGGCTTGTAGGTCGAAAGCTGCGGTGACGGACTGGTTGGAGTTCATGGTTACGCTACAGGCGCCAGTTCCCGAGCAAGCACCGCTCCAGCCATTGAAGGTGGAACCCGAGGCCGGTGCTTCTGTAATCGATAGAAGTGTCCCGGCTGGGTAGGTGTAGCATCCTGTACCGCAACTTGCCCCCAGGTCGCTACCTCCAGTCATGTTTTGGATGTAGATAGTCCCTTGTCCCCCTCCTGAGGTGAATGTGGTAAGTTGGAAGCCGCTCGCGGGAGGAGGCGTTGAGCTGGTGGTCAGCGTCGGTATGGCAATGGGCGTGGTTGTGTCAAGGCCGGATAGGTCCACCGTCTCCGACCCCAAGATACCGCCCGTGAGCGGGTTGATCGCATTCAGGGTAAGGTTTGAGTAATTGGTGCTTGCTACCCCGAGCGGCATAAAGAACTCAAAGTCACCATCTGCGTCAACGATGCCGATGATGGCTAGATCATTGATGCAACAGAATTCAAGCTCGCTTTGCGGCGTGGGTATTCCCTGGTCTGGAACGGTGATCGTGCCATCAACTGTGGCAATACCCTGAGTAGGGGAAGAAGGAGGAGTGGTGTTTGAAAGGGGTATTGACTGGAGGTCGATGGGTGCTATCTGGTCGCCTTCCGAGCCATTCTGAAGTTGGGCCCAAGCTGTAACTAGACCAGCGACGGTGGAAGCTCCGGCGCTGCCGGTTGCCAGACCCGCTATTTCTGAGAGAGTTTGGCTGTTGGGCACTCCTGAGGCGTACAGGCCAAGCATATTCGCGTAGAAATCCGCTTGGCCTTCTTGCATGGCGGATTCAGCAGCGGCCATCGTCGCTGTATCACCATTAATCCAAGCCTGAATCCACGCTGTGTCACTGCCCAGGAACATACCGAGGGTGGGGAGCATATTAAAGATAGCCCCGTAAGCTCCCAGTGCCTCACCTCCCGGCGCCAAAGACGAATAAGCGAGACTGGTACCTATGGTTTGAGATAGCGCCTTGGCATAAATCCCTGCGGTATAGATGTTGAAGCCGTTGGCGTTATAGGCCGCAAGGATGGCCTGCTCATAACCGGGAATGTTCGTTATTAAATCGATGCCGGTGAAGATGTCCGTAGCTGTGTTGCGTTGTACCCGCCCCGAACGCGCTATGGCCGGGCGGCGAGAAGTTCGTCGGCTACGTGCCGACGGACTTGCTGGCGGACTCGGAGTGAATACCTCCGACACAAGGAGTCCGTTGATACGATCCATCATGTCGAGCGCCGTTTGGTCGAATTGAATCGGTGACCCATTGGGCAGGGTAGCGCCCGTGGGGACCACCAGGGAAGGTTTCGCAGTAACCCCGTCAACATCGCTACGCGCACCGATAGCAGAGCTCAAAAGCTGTCCCAGGGTGCTCTGTGCCTGGGTAGTTTCTACCGTATTGCCAGGCAGGGCTTGAAAGGCTTGCAGTTGGTTAAGTCTCCGTCCGATCATCATTGCTTCGAGGACGAGGGTGGCATGGCTAATCTGCCCAGGAGTCGCTCCATAAGAGCTCACTGATGGAAGGTCCTGAACATTGATTGTCACCGGAGGACTAGACTGACTTCCCTGCGTGAGGATAAGCGACATAGTATCTGGCCCAGTCGTGCCTGTGCTGGGGCTGATATAGAGGGGAACACCGGCGATCATCATGCTGCCGCTGGTGTTAACGCTAATGGGGCTCTCCGTTACCGAGAATCCGGAGCTATCGGAGAACTGCAAGGATATTGTTGAGAGTGAGTTGGGGTCAACCCCACTCGTATTGATAGTTATGGGAGTTAGTGGAAGAGGGGAGGTTGTGGAAAGAGAAGTAATCGCGACCGCTGAGCTGGATACAGTGATAGTCAACTTCGCCGAACCCAACTTTGTTGTGTCGGCGGTACTGGTGGCGGTCACGGTCACGGGGTTGGTGCTGGGCAGAGCGCTGGGTGCGGTGTAGAGCCCGCTGCTCGAAATTGTGCCGACGGTCGAGTTGCCGCCCTGAATGCTGCTCACACTCCAGTTTACCGCCGAGCTGTAACTGCCCGTTCCCGCCACCGTCGCCGTGCATTGCGAAGTGTGGCCGGTTGCGACCGACGTGGGGTTGCAGGAGACCGAAACCGAAGTGATGGTCGTCGTCGTGACGGTCACCGAGGTTTTGCCGGATTTGGTAGCATCCTGGGCCGACTTAGCAGTCACGGTCACCGTACCGGCCGAGGCAGGTGCGGTTAACAACCCGGAAGAATTGATGGTTCCCGCGCTCGCGGACCAGGTGACGGACGAACTGTAGGTTCCCGTCCCCGTAACCGTCGCCGCGCACTGCGAAGTCTGCCCGGTCGCGACCGACGTGGGATTGCAGGTGACCGCAACCGCCGAGATGGTCGTCGCCGTCGTCATGACGGTCACCGAGGTATTTCCGGACTTGGTGCTATCCTGTCCTGATGTAGCGGTCACGGTCACCGCACCGGTCGAGGCGGGAGGGGTAAACATCCCGGAAGAATTGATCGTCCCCGCGCTTGCGCTCCAGGTAACGGATGAGCTGTAGCTTCCCGTTCCCGCCACCACCGCTGTGCATTGCGAAGTTTGCCCGGGCCCGAGCGCGGTGGGATTACAGGAGACCGAAACCGCGGTGACGGTGGGCGGGGAAGTTGATCCACTATTGCCACCCCCACCTCCTCCACCACAGGACGTCGCCGCCAGCATCACCCCAACGAGAGCGACAGCTAACGAAACCCCAAGTAGAAAACCAGAAGTTCGATATAAACGCGTTCTCATGAAATCCTCCGAATGGCCCGCAAGCCTTCTTCATCAATCCTGCACGAATTAGCGGTGACCGAAAACATCCATGCCGCCGTGTATGTCATCAAGGGTCGACATGTTTGCGGAGTGCACCGTGGCGGTCGTCTTGAGGGGGAGTTTAGCATATGGCCTCGGGGCGCGAAGCCCCTGGCTTGCACAATCTCAAACATAGGGATAGCACCTCCTCCTGGGAGATGGCATCTGGTGCGAGGGGAGCAACATTGTTGCCAAAGCATGGTTTCAGAACCATCGACGGAGGCCAGTAAAAGGGACTACATGTCCGGTCCGCGCGCCGTCTTCGGTAACGATGTCAACTGCTCATGCTAGGTGTTGAGAATATGGAGATTTGCTCATTAGAATCCCCCAAGGTTAAGGAGGGCGACATCTTCATGGGTCGGGTTTTACCGTGGAAGCCTCGCACGCATCAAATCATGCTATACGCATTAAACGGCGTAATTGAAGACTAATACGGCAACTCATTTGGCGCGCAATCTACGCCGGGCATTGTATCGTTTGGCCGTCGAGGGCGAGGGGGTGGTGATCGAAGGAAAACGCCAACAGGTTGCTCGCCTCATCCCGGGTCCGGCGCGACAAACCGCGCTGGAAGCCATGGCGGACCTTTAGCGAACCCTCGCGGACGACCCTGGCGCCACGTGGGAGGCCGATAGCCGCAAGGGGCGATGGAAGGGAAGCCGGCTCGATAAGGGCGTTCGCAATCCATGGCCTTCCTGATGGACACCTGCGTGTGGATCGACCTCCCAGCCACGCCTTGCAACATGACTGTCGACTTTTGACCCGAAACCATCACAATTTCAAGAGTATTCCCGGACCCATCCACAAGTCATACCCATTGACCCGCCACAAGCCATCAGCAAGCGTGCGCCCTGATCCACTGGCGCGGTTCTTCCTTTGACTCGCGCCTTCGAATCCAAAGGCGGCGATTAGCATTGAAATTTGGAGTTATTGATGTGAAGCGCCTTACAAGACTATTGCTCGGCCTTTTCCTATTTCCTATCACGTTAACTTATGATATTGACGTTCAACAGGCTTAAATTGAGCTGTAAAAACATATTGACAAGCATACTGGCTAGGCGGAAAATAGTCCCGCTCGCGCCGTATTTTCATAATTACCAGTAATCTGAGTGGTTTCCCTTAGGGAAGTCCGCACCTCCTCATCACCAGCGAGGCTCAGGCTCGCAGTGGTTTGGCGAGGCTTCTGGTGCTCGATCCAATCGACCTAAGGGTTCCGCTTGTATTGGTGGTCTCTCTCGGTGCTTTGCAATAGAAACCGACTCGAGGTGGGTCCATGAAACGCAACTCTGGTTTAATCGCCGGGTTCGCGGTGGTCCTGGCGCTCTTTGGAGTCTCGAATCTACAGAAAAATGGTTCCGAAAGCCCGGTGGCAACGGAGTCCAAGGAATCCCCCCTCCCACCTGCCAAAAAAGTACCGGGCACCAAAGCCAAGGCCTATGCCCCTTGTACCGAGATCGCGAAGCGACTGCAACGCTTCGTACGGAACGCTCATCCGGAGCCAATTGATGAGAAGCACCGGGACCCGGCGCTTATCGAAGATTGGGATCTCCCTAATTCCTGCTACGAACTTGAGCCTTCGTCTCGACCTCGAACTACACCTGTGCGAACATTGGACGAGGTGCACTTTGCCATTGCCATCGTTCCCAATCCTGTAACCACGCATCTGCAACTACAGTTTGATCGGATTGTCGAGACTCTTCAGCAGGCTGCGCAGGACGACAACTACTCCTATGATGCCTCATGGTTTCCTTGGGACGCGGCCAGTAAAGAGTATCCTCTCCTTGCCGATCAACTAGATGCGGACGACCTGCGAGACATTCAACAAGCCCAACCTGGCGTGATGGTATTCCGGCGGGCGCTGGTCAATGATCACGAC
The DNA here is from genome assembly GCA_050010335.1 of Terriglobia bacterium. Classification (GTDB taxonomy): domain Bacteria; phylum Acidobacteriota; class Terriglobia; order UBA7540; family UBA7540; genus Bog-366. Next base: position 9,513 of record JBEKLF010000042.1, on the reverse strand, counting down.
TGCCCCCCCTACAATGGCGGCTTGGTCATCTTCTTGGTGAGCGAGCAACCAACTCGCGGCATTAGTGATGAACAGTTCGAAAATGCTTTGCAATGGATGCATAAATTGGGAGGCTTCAGTGAGGACCTGCGCATTCTGGGTCCGACATACTCAGGCTCCCTCCCTTCTCTCCAGCGTGTTCTGGAGCGGGGACTGGCTCCCGGCCCCGGGACTCCCGGCACTTCCGGGATGCTCAATGCGTACATGGGCAAGTCACGGATTCATGTGTCCAGCGGCACTGTTTCGTCAGGGCTTAGCTATCGATGGTTCCGCGATTGGATAGAAGATATAGAGAAAGTTGGAAGTTTCCAGACTGCCATTGAGAACGATGACCTCATAGTGGACCGCTTCTGCCGCTACCTGAGCTCCCAAGGGTATCGTCTGGATCATGTTGCATTGCTTTCCGAAGGGGAGACCGCGTTCGGCGGAAACAATGGACCGATCTGCTACGACGCGGTTACCGGTGGTTCAATATCCTTAACTTACCCGCGTGACATTGCCACGCTGCGCTCGGCTTACGAGCGGCAGTCGATTTTCAGGTCGACAAATCCGCAGTCGAACGCCAACGTTCCCTCGACGACGTTGCGCGGAGACCTTAGCGAACCATCCAGCAGTGACCACGACACGGTGCGCAGCTACGGCGGCCAGCTAACGCCCCTGGCACAGGAATCTGTCCTGCTGGACATCACCAGCCGGTTGAAAGATAACCAAATTCAATTCATTGTCCTGCGAAGCACCAGTTCCCTCGACCAGATCTTCCTCAGCGAATTCCTGCGCCGTTCATATCCGGGGGGGCGGGTGGTGATCGACGGCGCCGACTTACTCATCAGCCGGGGATCAGAGGGCAGCTCGCTGCGCGGTGTCATGATGCTGTCAACGTATCCACTTCTGACTCAAGAACAAGACTGGACTTCATCGTTGCTCGCCAACGGGAACCATAGTTATAGGACGTTCGGAGAGGACCTCTCTGAGGGGGTGTACATTGCGGCGCGCGAGTTGTTCCGTAACCCTGATAGCAAAACGAAGATTGCCATACACGACTATACTCCGCCGGCGTGGGCGGTCGACCCGCAGGACGATCATGCCGATAACCAGCATCCAGCTACGTGGGTAAGTGTTAGCGGTCACCGCCAATTTTGGCCTGTCGCTGTGCTTAACTCCAATACACTGAAGGGCCGCGAGGGAGGATGGCGCCATTTGAATTTCTGGCCTTTCAATCGCTCGGAGAGCGCCTCGCCCAAGGAGAGTCCTAGCGAAATACTCCAATCCTCAGCCGAACGAGGTGACAGATCCCCGCTCAACGACGGCGACCGCGAGCCCTTGCGCCTGCCTATTACCATGTGGATGTTTCTTATCGCGTGCATTTTCTGGAGTTCGCTCCATTTATACCTTTGCCGGAAAGGTTCCATCATAGGCTCGGCACGCGCGCGAGCTTATTTCGCGCCCGTACCCGGGTGGGAGCACCCTGCCCTCATTGCATTGGGTAGCTTGCTTCTCGCAATGGTCGCTGTCGTTGTCGCCACATCTTCGGGTTTCTTCTCGGCCCTCATTGCATTGGGGAGCTTCCTTCTCGCAAAGCTCGCAGTCGTTGTCGGCGCAAGCTCGGTTTTCTTCTCCGCGTGGGTGTGCATGAATCCGTTCCACTCACCTGTGACACCATTTTTGTTGGGTGCGTACCTTTTGTGCGTGCTCTGCGCCGCATACTTCAGTGCCAAGGGAAACTACCGGCTGCTTGCGCTGTATGCTGGACCTTTGGAGGCGAATCAGAATAACCAGGCAAGTCAGACCCGATGGCAAAGCCATGCTGGAAAGGCCGTTGTCCTTTTTCTGGGGGCGTTCGCGTTGCTTCACGCCGTTCTGATCGGTTTGTTGACATCAGCAAATCGCATCCCTGCTTATTGGCGTAGCGTCAATCTGTTGAGCGGCGTGTCGCCGCTTCTCCCACAAGTGCTGCTGATTGCTGGCGCGTATTTTTGGTTTTGGTGCAGCCTGCGGGGTCTCGCCCATTTCGGTGAGGACCGACCGCTCTTGCCAAAAAAGGGACACCTCCCGAACTTGCCGAAATTGGATGACCAACCGAATTTGGATAAAGATACCCCAGCGATGCCGATGTTCAGCTATGAAGAGGCTCAAAAGTCCATTGAAGCCGAGGCGCGTCCTTTAACTAAGAGTTATTTGGGGATACTGGGCGCACTCCTTCCTATCACCATCATTGTCTGTGCGGTAGCGTTACACGGCTTCTGGGTACGCACTCTGGGCGAGCTTGCATTTGGCTGGCTTATCTTTTTTTGGGTGTCCATTTACATTTCAGTAACCCTGGCGGATGGCATCCAACTGTGGCGGGTGTGGAGCGAGTTGCGTCAATTGCTGGTTTATCTCGATCGGTTACCACTGCGGCGCACACTCAGTGCCCTAAAGGGGATCGCCTGGGGATCGATCTGGAAGATGAGCGGGAACGTGCTTGAAGAGCGGTATCGGGTGGTTTCGTTACAGTTGGAGAGCCTGAACCACCTAAGAAACACGATTAATGCATGGGTTCCGGACAATTCCGATGAGTCAGAACAGAAGGCGGAGTTGGTGAAGAAAGTCGATTCTAGTCGGGTGAAGAATCTCAAGTTCGTTAAATGGTATCTGACTCTTCCGAAAGACCAACCGGTGAGAGACTTAGCCAAACTGCGCGATTTCCAGGAAGAACTGGCATCCATAGCCGGATTGGTAATGAAGAAGGTCCTATTTCCAGCTTGGCAGACCGACAAGCACTCCCTCATCTTCACCCGCTCCAGTCTCGAAGGAAAAGGGGACGAGGACGGAGGGTCCGAAGTTGTTATTCCAACCGGAAAGCTCGCACCGCATGTGCGGGCCGCGGAAGAGTTTTTCTTGCTGCCTTACCTGGCATTTATCCAGAATTCTCTCGGCCGGATTCGCACCATTGCTCTGGGCACCCTCTGGCTATTTGTGAGCGCCACTTTTGCCATATCAAGCTACCCCTTTGACCCACTGAACGTGCTTGGCGGGATCTTCCTCACGGTTTTCGTGGTTGTTGGTGGTTTGATGGTTGTCGTCTATTCCCAAATGTGTCGCGATGCGACCCTGAGCCACATTACCAATACGCGACCCGGAGAGCTGGGATGGGACTTCTGGGTGCGTTTGCTGGGATTTGGCATCGGCCCGGTGATCGGGCTCCTGACAACCTTGTTCCCTTCGATCTCTGATTTCGTCTTTTCGTGGCTCCAGCCCAGCGTGCAGGCCCTCAAGTGAATCGCGGGGTTTGGGCAGCTCGGCCACGATGATCGAGGAACGGAGTTTTCGGCCCGGCGCCGCAGAAATTCGGATTATATAGATGGCGGAACGGCAAACCCCAGCGCCGCGGGAAGAACCGCAAGGCCGGAGGGCAGGCCCTGCGCTACATTTTCGTCCAAGCCGAACGCCGTTCGGCCCTACAACGGCCCTCGAATCCCAGGCCCCAAGCCCCAAATCCCTGATCCCTAACCCCGTGTCCCGTACGCCGTGTCCCGTGTCCCGTTCTCGCGTGTTATCATCAAAGATTCACGAAAGGGTCAAGAATTCATGTCCAAGGTTCGAGTTCGTTTCGCTCCCAGCCCCACCGGCTACGTCCACGTGGGAAATGCCCGAACGGCCCTATTCAATTGGCTGTTTGCGCGGCATCACGGCGGGGCGTTTGTCTTGCGCATTGAAGACACCGACGCGGAGCGTTCGAAGCCGGAATACGAACGGCAATTGCTCGAAGACCTGCGCTGGTTTGGGCTCGACTGGGACGAGGGTCCTGACACGGGCGGCCCGTTTGGACCGTATCGCCAGTCGGAGCGTAGCGCGATTTATTCCCAATACGCGGAGAAGCTGATCGGGCAGGGCGACGCCTACTATTGCTTCTGCTCGGCGCCGCAACTGGAAGCCGAACGCGACGAAGCGCTGAAGGCCGGGCGTCAGCCGCGCTATTCGGGCCGCTGCCGGAAACTTGCTGCCGAGGAGGTCCTGGCCCGCAAAGCTGCGGGTGAGCCCGCGGCGGTGCGCCTGAAGATCGCGGAAAGCAGTTTCTTTTGGAATGACCGCGTGCATGGACCCACGACCATTTCCAGCGATATTATCGGCGACCCCATCCTGGTGCGCTCGGAGGGGCTGCCCGCCTACAATTATGCCGTGGTGATTGACGATCACTTGATGGAAATCACCCACGTGATTCGCGGCGACGATCACATTTCGAACACGCCGCGCCAGCTTGCCCTCTATCGCGCGCTGGGGTGGGAGGCGCCGGAGTTCGCGCATCTGTCCACCATCCTGGGACCCGACCGCACGCGCCTTTCCAAGCGGCACGGAGCCACTTCCATGGAAAGCTTCCGCGAGATGGGGATACTTCCCGAGGCGCTGCGAAATTACCTGGCGCTGCTGGGATGGTCTCCCGCGGATGGGAAAACGGAAATCCTGAGCCCGGAGGAATTGGTCAAACAGTTTTCCCTCGACCACATCACCAAGAGCCCCGCCGTCTTCGATACCGACAAGCTTAATTGGTTGAACCGGCACTACATGAAACAGTGTGCACCGCGGCGCCTAGCGGAACTTGTGGCGCCATTGCTGCAAGCTGCGGGTCGAATAGGCCCGCAACCCGGTCCGGAGATTCTGGCGTGGATCGAACGCGTGCTCGACGCCGTGCTCAAGAATATCAGTTTGCTGTCGGAGCTTCCCCAAGCAGCCCGGATCGTTTTCGATTTTGATGCGTCGCAGGCCGTGGCCACGCCGGAATTTCAGGAGCTGCTTGCGAACCCGGCCGCCGTCGAGGTACTGAAGGCGTTCATTCCAAAGGTCTTGGCCGAAACCACTCTGACCTACGAGCGCTTTCGCGAAATCACCAAGGCTGTGCAGAAAGAGACAGGCAAAAAGGGGAGGGATTTGTATCATCCTATTCGCATGGCGGTGACCGGCGCAGGTTCGGGACCGGAACTGGAAAAGCTGATTCCCATTTACGAGGAAGGCGCGAAATTGTCCCTGCCGCAACACGTGAAAAGCGTCGCCGAACGGCTGAGGGAATTTACCGAGGCGGCGAAACTGTGAACGTAGCGCGGACCTGTTCGGTAGGTCCGCGGGTTTTCCTTACCCATAGGGAACCAGCGGCAGCGACAATTTGGATAATGTTGCAGTTTGATGTAGAGGCGGCTTTACGCCGCCATTTGGCGAGGTAAACTCGCCGTTACGACGCCAAACTGCACCACTGCGACAATTTATCCATGCGGCAAGCCGGCAGGTGGATTTTGAAGCGCCATCGGGCAATAAGTCGGTTTTGGCGGCCGGTGCCACGTGCGGGCTTTAGCGTTCTTTTTCGCTTATTTGCCCTTTATCCACAATGGGCCCCGTGAAAGCAACGTTGGGGGAGGAAAATTCGTGTCCCATCGGGAAAGCGGAGATCATCAGGAGGTCGTCTACGGCATCCATTCGGTTCGGGAGGCGGTGCGCACCCGGCCAGTGGATTTTGTGATGATCACCGAGGGCTACCACAACCCACGCTTGCAGGAGATTGTGGACGCCTGCCGCGCCGCGGGCATCTCGCTGCGCTTTTCCCCCCGCCCGGCGGTGGAGCGCACAGCCGGAACTCCCCAGCATCAAAACGTGGTGGCAGTGTGCACGCCGAAGGCCTATGATGATATTTCTGACTTGGTCGCCCAGGCTGAGCATCCCCTGCTCGTGGCTTTGGATGGCGTGGAGGACCCGGCAAATCTTGGGGCGATCATCCGCACGGTCGTAGCGGCCGGAGCGGGCGGGGTCGTCATTCCGGAGCGTCGTGCGGCGGGACTGTCGCCAGCGGTGGCACGGGCAGCGGCCGGCGCTCTGGAACACACCAAGGTGGCGCGGGTTCCGAATCTGGTCCGAGCCTTGATGGACTTGAAGAGTCATAACCTCTGGGTGTATGGATTTGAAGCGGAGGCCCCCAAGTCTTACGGTGAGCTTGATTATTCGCAAGGGTGCGTGCTGGTGCTGGGCGGCGAGGGACGCGGTTTGCATCGACTGGTGCGCGAGGCCTGTGATGAACGCGCGCACATCCCCCTGCGGGGTCCGGTAAGCTCTCTGAATGTTTCCGTGGCCGCCGGAGTAGTGCTTTACGAGGCGGTTCGACAACGCGCCAGGTAGCGCAGGGCCCGCCCTTCGGCCCTGCGGCTTTTCGATTGGGCCCAGGAGAGCCGCAGGGCCGAAGGGCGGGCCCTGCGCTACGCTCCAGCCCCCTGCAACCGGAGTTGAACGGCGGTCATCCAACAGTAAGGGATATTTAGGAGGTAGTTCATGAATTTGAAATGGCGAGGTTGCTCCTTTTCCGAGGCCGCGTCCCTGGGGCTGTTGCTGGCGCTCGCCGGCTTGGCGTTGGTGCCGGCCGCTAGGGCGCAGGCGGGCGCGCCGGGCAAGAGCCCTGAGCAAACCGCCCCGCAAAAAGATTCCCCCGACCAGCCGCAGGGGGGAGAGGGCGAGTATAAAATAAGAAGCAACGTTCAATTGGTGACGACCCCGGTGACGGTCTTTGACTCGGGCGGTCAATTCGTGTACGACCTCGAGAAGGATGAGTTCAAGATTCTCGACAATGGTCAACAGCAACGAATCGTGCAGTTTGACTCCGAGATGCGCCGCTTGTCTTTGGTGATTGTGGTCGAAACGAATGACACGACGGCGCCCTTCCTGGATTCTGTGCGCCCGCTGGGTTCGATGTTTTCCGAGATGGTTATGGGGCCGCAAGGGGAGGTGGCGGTACTCACCTACAGTGACCACGTGGACATGCCCCTGGACTTCACTCCCAATGGCGACAAGTTGGATACCGTGCTTCGCCGACTACAGGGGCGCGCCGGCGGGATGCACTTGGACGATGCGCTGGTGCGCGCTCTTTCCATGCTGAACAGCCGGCCGCAAGGGGATCGGAAGGTGGCCATTGTCTTTTCCGACGGATTCAACATCGGAAGCAAGATGAGCCGAAGAGAAATCGTTCAGGGGGCAATGAATTCCAATATCACCATCTATCACTTGGGATTTAGCCCCGTGAAGGGTTTGTGGAAGAAGCCCGCGAAGGACCCCGCTCCGGATTTGGTGGCTGAAAGCGTAGCGCGGCCCATGGGTCCGAACCAGCCCGCGACACCGACCTATCAAGAAAACACCTGGGACACGGCGGACGTCAATCTGCTGGGGATTCTCCTCGGCTTGGGTGAAGAAGCGAAAAAGCCGCTATTCAAGGATTCAATGATCTATTTCGCGCGTTATTCGGGGGGGCAATCGTATCAGAAGTGGGGGAAAGATACGGTGCAGGAGGCGCTGAACCACATCGCCACGGAAATCCACAGCCAGTACGAATTGGCCTATTCTCCCACGACCCCGATCGAGCCGGGTTTCCACAAAATCGAGGTAGAAGTGCGGCGCCCGGGAGCCAAGGTCCGAGCCCGTGCCGGATGGTTCTACCAAGGTGAACCGGCGCGCGGGGTAGTTGTTAAGTAAGGTGCGCGATACACCTGCGACCGGGACGCCTTAGTTGTATTCGTCGAAGCCGCGGTACTCCTGAACGCTCTTGCCGGATTGCAATTCGATTTCCGCGAAAAACGGACGCATATCATCTTCGTCGACGCGCAGGACGACTGCGCGCAACTTTCCCTGCTCATTCGAGACAATAGTAAAATACTTGTTTTCTCTCACCCTGGCGAGCTGAGGCGCTATCTTCCAGGGAATTTTCATTGCCATGACAGCGTCGCTCACATCAGGCCGATATTGCATCACGGTGATCGCGGAATAGGGCAGGCTGAAGGTTCCCGTAGCGCACTTAAATGTAAACCCTTCCTTGAGCACTTCAAGCTTTCCTCCGCATCCCCTCTCGATGTTTTCCGTCCCTGCCAGGTACAGAAAGGGCGGGTCGTCAGTTTTCTTGTGTTTGCCGTAAGTCGAACCGGTCAACAGCAACAACCCCATCAGCAGGTTGATTGAAATCACCATCGGTTTTGCAACGCGGCGCGGCATCATGATGAAATCCCCAAATCCTTGATCGTTAGTCGCCATTTTTAGGCGCATAAATGAGTTTACTCCCAGAAGCGTTGTGGGGGGAACAGGCTTCTGGGGGAAAGTGAAATGCCCTCGAGGTATTTATGGGCTGACGGAGTTGGCCGCTTCCCGAGTGATAGACTGCACACTAACGGGAACATCGACGTCGAGGTATGAGGCGATGGGAAGGGTGCCCCATTGCGCGGGGCGGAAAGTCCAGCCGCGCAAGGTTTTGCGGGCGGCGTCGTCTCGCGCCACGTCCGTAGACGAGGCCTCCATGTCGACCACTTGGCCTTGGTCATTGACGAGCAGGCGCATGTGAACTAGATCGCTCGGGTGTGGACCCTCGGGCTGTCGAACTATCTGCGGTGGCTTGACCTGGCGCAGGAAGTCTCGCTCTGCCTGTCCCGGCGTTAAATCTGTCCGCTTGAAATTCAAGGAGAACTTCACTTTCACCGTGGTAATGAACCCGGAAGGCCCCTTGGGCGTGGTCAGTGGATGGTAGATCCAATGCAGCGTGGTTTTCAGAGCCGACTCCGCGAGAAGCGCGTCTCCGTTCAGCACATGGGCGCTCGCGACCTTCCCCTTGCCGTTGACCGTGAGTTTCACCCTCACCTGTCCCTGAATATAATTGATCTTCGCGATGGGTGGGTATTCCGGCGCCGATTGCATCAAAATCAGCGCCGCGGCTTCTTTGTGGTCAACGACGGTGGGCAGGGCATTAGGACCCGGAGAATTCTCTTGCGCGCGCAATTCTCCAGATCCGCAGAGCGTTGCCAGTGCGAGGAGGAAAAGGCTGTGGCGGCATTGTTGGTGCTTAGTCATCGCCTTCGAAAATCACCAGAGCCACCACGTACCTGTCAGAGTGTGAAATCGAAACTGACATTCGGGTGACCCCCAACGTCCGAGCGACTTCTTCTGCCTTGCCGGTCAAAACCAATTCGGGCTTGCCACTGGGCTGGTGAACGACCTCAATGTCGAGCCAACGAATACCTTCCCGCCAGCCGGTTCCCAGTGCCTTGAAAGCTGCTTCCTTGGCCGCGAAGCGCGCCGCATAGTGCTCAGCGCGGTTCTTGAACTTTTCGCAATAGCCGATCTCGTCCGGAGTAAAAATCCGTTTGGTAAATCGCTCCCCATGCCGTTCCAGCCCTTGCTCGATTCGCGAGGTTTCGGCGATATCCACTCCGGTTCCGAGAATCATCGTCAGGTAGTGCGCTTGCCGAAATAAGTTCGTACGCGTAGGCGTTCCCGTAATGGCGAATATGGGTTTGCGACTTTCAATTGTTGCCCTCTACTTGGTGACAATATCAAATCGTTGCGCAGATTGCAACGCCGATGCGGCCCAAGAATCGCGATTGAGCGATGGTAAGGTGTTCCTGAGATGGTGGAAAGATCGTTTGCCGCGAGCCGTGGTTAATCCGGGTGAGGTCGCGACTCCATTGCGGTCAAGATTCAGGGGTC
>JBEKLF010000041.1:0-42308 GCA_050010335.1 Terriglobia bacterium | reverse complement strand
ACTTGGCGAGGTCCTCTTCCAGTCGGCTTGGCCGGGGTCAAAGGCCCAACATCCGACTCAATGAGACCAAGGCCGGCAAAGGGTAAAGACTTGGAAACCTTATCTCCGACGGGCTCCTAGTTTGTCGCCACCAAGGCAAAAAACAATCCGGTAATGATTGCCAGCGAGATCAACCCTTACGTAAACGACAGGTCCGAATACACGTCGCACCCTGGTGATAGAGTCCAGGGGAAATGATCTCCACGCGAAAAGACGGCAATAACTGAACTGGCCCCTGAGTATCTGGATATCGCACACGCTTGAGAAAATCACACTACCCAAGACCCACAGGAACAGGTGGAAGGGGATATCGCCGATCGAAAACGGCTTCACGGCCCCCGACGGCATTAGCGACCTTGCAAAAACTATCGTGGACGTCACTATCGGCCCTATTCCGATGGACCGAAGTCCATAGGTTGCTGCCATTGTAGTGTGGAACTCGAACTCTTCGGGAATCTTCTCGACAGCCATGACCCGTCACCAAGTGCTCGGAGATTGGCGGTGGGGGATCGCTCCGCCGATGAAAAACATCGCCCCAAAGCCGATGAAACCGCCGCTGCCGCCGAAGCGGGTAGCCCCGGTCAGTGAATTGCTGACCGTGGGCTTTTCACCAAGATACAAACTCATGGTCAATTCAAGTACGTCTGATCATCACCCCCGCTCGTGGATTCACATGATCAGGGGCATCGCTGAAATACACGGGCAAGCTGACCGGCCTTCTTTAGATCACCTGTTCTTAGCGCCTCACGCACTTCATCCAGTTTCTGCGCGTCTTCCACCGACAAATAGGGTGACCACCCCGTGTCGAACTCAACCCACTCAATGTCAACCGCCGCAGCGTATTGTCCCTGATGGATGAACTTCGTGTGATGCCTTTTATTCATAACTTTCTCCTGAGAAAGCCCTCTGCCCATCTGCTTACGACCCGTACTTCTTCACCACGTAGTTGGCCACTTCGTCCTCGAAGGCGGCGTAGCTCATCCGCGTCTCGTCTTGCAGCACGGTACTTAGATCAGAGGAAGGCATGAGTCTCAAAATGCGGCGGACTTCCCCCATCCCGAAGACGTCACGAAGGTATTCGAGCGCGGCCAACGACTTGGCATAAGCCAAGGTCACTTGATCGGGGGGCAAACTCACAAAAGATCCTTCGAGCGAGGCAAAAGTGGGGAGCTTGCCGGCGACGAAGGCACGCGCCAACTGGCTTCCCAGCGCAGCGGTGGTCGAGCCTTCCTCAAGCTGAGCCAAACCTTCGTTGAACCAGGTGGGACAATGGCCCAGGGTAATCTGGCGGACAAAAGAATGAGTCAGTTCGTGCTTCAGCACGCGTGCCAAATCCGGCGTCATTTGCGTCAGGCCGGAAACGGGAACGCGAACCTTCCCGTCATTTAATGCGCCCACCCAGGAAGGGGTCCGGGTGATGTCGCGGAAGGCCTGATTGGGATAGAGGAGAACGACAATCGTCTCGGTGGGGGAATAATCAAGTTCCAGCACGAGGTCCTGAAAGGAGCCGTCCAGGCTGTTCAATATCTCGCCACTTAGCTTCTCATTCTCCTGGCCATCATAGCGAAGCAGAAAATGCTCACTGTGCAACTCCGAATAGGAGCCGGATACATCCTGCTCACGCTGCGCCCTCTCGACCGCTGCGCGCAGTTGAGGATTATCGTGAACCGCGAGCGCTTTGTTCCACTCGGTGATCGCCTGATCGAGATTCTCCATCCCGTAGTAGGCCGATCCCAAGAGCACACGAAAGTCTGCTGACTGGGGGTACCGGTCTGCCTCTGGCGACAACAAATCGACGGCTTCCAAATAATGCTCCTGCTTCCACAATAAATAACCGAGCGCCAACGTTAGGGCTTGGTCGTGAGGCAAATACTTGAGTGCATCGTGATACTTGAGGATGGCGCCCTCGGGATCACCCTTGCGGGTCAGAAAAACCGCCGCTGCCTGGAAGCCCTGTTTGAGCTTGCGAAGGTTCTCGGGTGTGGCATTATGGAGGGCGTCGTCGGTCAGTTGACTGAGGTAGGCTTCGTCCACGGCGCCGTCGCGAATGGCCGCCGACCCTTCCCCGAGCGAGGCATCCACGGGTGGCGTGAGCGGCAAGGGGACATCGCGATTGGGCCGCGGAGATCCCTGCGCCGCGGCCGCTGGGGATTCGGACTTTTCCACGTGGTCCACCAGGTTCTTCGAAATCGCGAATTCACCGCCGTTGGCTTCATAGTAGACTTGTTTCTCATCCTCTTTCGTGACCTGGCCGGAAATCTTTTGACCGTTCTTGAGGTAGATCACATCGGCAAGAAGCAAGGAAGGGAACAGGAGGAGGGCACACATCAAGCCCCAGCCCCACGCCGCTTTCCCGTGAGGTACAGCGGGCTTGCGAATATCGATGGGCCCTGCCATTCTGTTTGCATCATACAACAGGCCCTTCACTCCGTCGAGTTGAGGGCGGCCAATTTCCGCGCTACAGTAAGCCGGGGGATCTAAATGAGACACGCCACGGTGTCGGCGAAATTTTCGCCAGGGCAGATTTGCCGGATGGGTCGTAACTTTGCACTACTCGCGTTCTGGCTGGTGGCTTGTTCTCTTCAAACTGTCCTCGGGGCCGCGCCCCAACCCCCCGATCCGCTCGAATTGCTGAAGCAGTTGAACAGCACCACGTTGGATCCCACCCAAGTCTACGTGATCCGCGATGCCCATATCACACGCGGCCGGATGACCTTGTATCTTAATCGCGGCTTCATCGCTTTCTTGACCCCGGTGATGGGCGAGGTCACCGGAGCCGTTTTCTCGGGAGAAGGCGAAGTGCTGTTGATCCCGCCCAACCGAGCGGAGAAGCGGAACCTTGCCCAGTTCACGCGGGCCCCCATCCTGGAGGAGAAAGTCGATTCTGTTTACATGCGTTTTACGGACCAGACTGCCCAGGAATTGCTGGCGGCGTCGCGTCGGCCTGACCCGGACGATCCTGAGCAACCGGGCCCCTTTTTGGGAAATTGGGCTCCCGTGGCGCAGGCTCTGAATTCTGAAACCTCCCTGCGCATCCTCGCCGACCTGCTCGGTGATCGTAACCACCCCTACTATTACGCCAGTCTAAAGGGGGAAACCCTGGGAATGTTCGAGATGGCTGACGACGAGCGCCTGGAAGAGCCCTTCAGATTAGGCGCAGTGCGCAAGGTGGGGTCCCAGATCTACACCGATATCTGGTGTTCCTTCCCCACGCACAGGTCGCAGGACGGATCGCCTCCCTCCTTGGATGTTACGCCCAGGGCACTGGCATACAACCTGGACATTCGTATCCATCCCGACCACAGTCTGGACGGCCGGGCGGAGGTTCAGATCGAATCCCGATCAGCGCAAGACCGCGTCATTGCCTTCGGACTGTCACGCGGGCTCGCGGTCACGGGAGTCGAGGACGATCAAGGGCGCAAAATCACCGTGCTCGGGGATCAACCGACGGAGGGAGACACCCCGGGGGAACGCGCTGACGATTACGTCGAAGTGGCGCTTCCCCATCCCTACCCGGTCGGCGAGCGCTTCCGCTTGATTTTCAAGTATCACGGCAACGTTATCGCCAATGTCGGGAACGGAGTGCTATACGTCGGTGCGCGGGGAAGCTGGTATCCCAACATCGATATCCACGCTCCCAGTCAATATGACATGACCTTTCACTACCCGCGAAAGCTGGTGCTCGTGGCCACGGGCGACCGCATCGAGGAGAAAACGTCCGAGGATCAGACGGAGAGCCATTGGCAATCGGACGGCGTTTTCCGCGTGGCAGGCTTTAATCTGGGTCCCTACACCTCGGTTGCGCGGCGGGTGGGGAAGACGAGCGTCACGATTTATGCCACCCCGGAGGCGGAAAGCGCACTGGAAAAAAGGCATGATGCGGAAACCCGGCAGCGCATGGTCATTGGCGGACCCCACCCGACGGTGGTGGATCCGATCCAGATTGAGCGAGCACCTCTCTCGCCTTCCGCCCTGCTCGATAACGTCGCTGACGTCGCTTCGCAGGCGATGCAATATTATTCCAGCATATTTGGCCCCTACCCTTATCCACGCCTGGCTATCTCGCAGGTTCCCGGAAGCTTTGGCCAAGGGTGGCCTGAACTGCTGTATCTGCCCACCCTTTCCTTCCTCCCTAAAACCGACCGGTACGAGCTGGGATCGACCCGGGGAGGGAGTGACCCGCTGGGACCGGGAATGATCGCGCATGAAATTGCTCATCAGTGGTGGGGAAATCTTCTGGGTTGGCAGACCTACCACGACCAGTGGCTATCGGAAGGGCTGGCCACTTACGCGGCGGCTCTTTTTCTGGCGCACGGTAAGGACGGCAACCGCCAGTTCCGCGACCTGCTGCGTGTCTACAAGGGCGATTTGCTGGCCAAAACCACCGAGGGCGCAACCGTTGAATCGGGAGGTCCCATTTGGCTCGGCCAGAGGCTTTCCTCCTCTTTGGATCCGCAGGGATACTCCACGATCGTTTACAAGAAGGCCTGCTGGGTTCTTCATATGCTGCGGGAATCAATGACCGATCCCAAGACCGACTCGGACGCCCGCTTCTTCCGCATGCTGCGCGACTTCGTCTCCCAATTTCAAGGTCAGTCCGTCTCCACCGAAGATTTCATTCATCACGCGGAAAAGTACATGACCCCGTCGAGTGACCTGGAAAGAAACCATAAGCTCGATTGGTTCTTTGACGAGTGGGTCTACGACACGGGGATTCCCACATACACTCTCAAGACGGACGTTCGCCCCCTCCCCACCGGCAAGTACGTTATCCAAGGAACTATCACGCAGAGTGATGTTCCGGAGGATTTTGAGATGCCCGTTCGTCTGGTCGCATTCTATGGTCGGGACAAGCGGGTCACGCTGGGACAGGTCGTGGTAGGTTCGAGCGGAAGCCAGTTCAAGTTCATTGCGCCGCAAAAACCCCAGCGCGTGATGATTGATGAGGAGAATTCGCTGGCCGTGGTGCACTAGCCTGCTTCAAGTTAGCGATTTTCGAGGCTGCGTAGAAAAGTTCGCACACTATCGGTGTCCCATGTCGCCGCGCCAATGTGTTGGAAGACGACTGCGCCCTGCCGATCCAGGAAGTAGGTGGCAGGGATGGCGACAGCGGGCATGTCCGGCGCGCCTCCGCTCGTCAGGTAGATGGGAAGATCGACGGGGTGCTTGCGGAGGAATTCCCGAACATGCGGCTCGTCATCCCGGGCGGCCAGCAGGAAGGCAACGTTCTCGTTTCTGAGTGAGTCGGCCAGACGCTTGACGCTGGCCAGCTCATTCACACAAGGGCCGCAGTATGATGCCCAGAAATCGAGAAACACCACCTTCCCCCTGAGGTTACCGAGCGTCACGGGCTTTCCATCAAGGCTCTTCATCTGCCAGCCTTCGTGCGGCGCGCTGCTGACCCCGGGTAACCACGGCTCCGGCAGGTGCGCAGCATATTGTGGATTCACGATGTCGTCCAAATGCGACTGGAGAAAAGGCTGGAGTAGCCGCGGCTGCGCGTTTAGGAAGTTTTCGTTCGCGTAATGCCCGCCCCAGACATTCAGAACGAGCAGCGTCAACGCCACGCCTACCCCGAGACCTAATAAGAAGGTCTTAGTAGAGAAGCGCATAGAACCCTCCTTGTATAAAGGCACGCTGATGAGCAATTCTATGACTTCCGGGTCACGCATCCAAACATTTTCTTGGGTGCCAACTTTCATCTTCGCATTGACGAATCCGGGCTTGGAAAGAGCAGGAGGAGTGATTATCCCGGCGGCCAGTGAAGCGGCCGGCCCCCGAGCAGGTGAACGTGCAGGTGGAACACCGATTGCCCCGCCCCGGCGCCCGTGTTGATCACGGTGCGATAACCCCGCGAATCCAGTCCCCTCTCACGCGCCTGTTGGGCCGCCAAAAGGAAGAGATGGCCGAGCAACGCCTCGTCTTCGGCCTGGGATTCCTCGAGCGAGGGGATGTGCCTTCGCGGAATCACCAGCAGGTGGACCGGCGCTTGCGGGTGAATGTCGACAATCACCACGGCACGGTCGTCCTGATGAACGATCTTGGCGGGGGTCTTGCCGTCGATGATCCGGCAGAAGAGGCAATTCTCCATCAGTTCACCCTGACGACAAAAGTCTCGGTCGCCAAATTCGCGCTGCGAAGCTTTCCCGCCAACTCGTAGGCCGCACCCTCGGAACTCTCGTTGCCCACCCGCACGCGGTAGAAGAGGCCGTCCCCGCCGTCGAAAGTGAGGATCACCACCGGCCCAAAGCTTGCCTCAATCAGAGCTTTCAAGCGGCCGGCGTTGGCGGGATCGCGAAATGCGCCCACTTGCACGGCAAAGGCCGCGGGCTCAGAAGTAGATCCGACTCCCAGGATTTCCAGCCGCACGTGGGCAATGCCCAACATTCCCATGGCCTGCGCCGCGCCATAGGAGAGATCGATGATGCGGCCCTCCACAAACGGTCCACGGTCATTGATCCGCACCTCCACGTCGCGGCCGTTCTCGAGGTCGTGGACGCGCACCTGGGTGCCAAAGGGCAAGGTGCGATGCGCCGCCGTCATTGCGTACATGTCGTAAATTTCACCGCTCGCGGCGTGACGCCCGTGAAAGGGATTGCCGTACCAGGAGGCAACGCCCCCTTCCCCCTGAACGATGGGCGCGGGCGGCACCTCAGTTTTGGGCGCGCCCGGCGGAGGTATGTTTCGACCGGAAGGTGCGGGGGCGTGTTGGTGATGCAGACAGCCCGTGGCGCAGAGAAGCACCGCCATCGCGATGCCCATCCTGGCAGCGAGGGAAGGTCCTCTTCCGAGCGATCCTGCTTCCGTAACGTGACTCAGCACGGGGTCAGGATTTTGCCTCTTCCTTTTCCAATCGCTCTGCCATTTTCTTCAGGCGCTCTGCGGACTTTCTGAGGAAATCCGCCGTCTCCTTCTTTGTTTCGGGACGGACTTCGTTATCAAAATACTTCCGCAGCTTTTCGAATTCGCGATCTATGGCGCGTCCTGCATCCTCGAAGTTCATGACCCTTCTCCAATCCAATGTAGGTTATTCTAGCCAAGCTGCGGGCGCGCGACAAATGAAATTCCGGAAAAGACAGTCCGGGGGCCGAGGCCCGAAGTGCGGGGTCAAAAACAAGGTCCGCGCGGGCGCAATTGCCGGCAAGAGGCCTGCGACGCTGTCAACCGACAGTTTCCGCAGTTTTCCACCACGGTGTCAGATATAATCAAGGTGGGTATTCGGTCAAGATAAGGATGAAAATCACAATGCGTCTGAATTTGCAGTTCCAGCTTGGACTTCGGACTTCGCACCCCGGACTTCGGACTTAAGCATGTCCCTACCTCCAAAATTCTGGTTCCAGTGGCAGCGGCTCAAGAAAGTATTCTCGGAATCCTTAGGCGCGCAGGAAAGCACATCCACCAGTACGGTCCGCATGTGTCCGCACTGCCGGGCCCTGATTGACCGCAGTGCCAAGGTGTGCCCCCTCTGCGGCGAGGCCACCGGCCCCGTGCGCGCCCGTGGTAGCGCCGGCACGCCCGGCCGTATCATGGGGGTCATCCCGATTCCCACCACCGCAAGCTCCGTGATGGTCGTCGTCAATCTCGCCCTCTACGTCATATCCTGGTATATGACGCAGAATAGCGAGGCCGCGCAGTTGTACGGAGCGCCCTCCATGGGGGGCATCGACGGACATGTGCTGATGCGGCTGGGCGCCAAGGCCCCGTACATCCTGGCCGGTCAATGGTGGCGGTTGGTGACGGCCATGTTCCTGCACGCCGGGCTACTCCACATCGGGATGAATATGTGGTGCCTGGTGGATTTGGGGCCGGAAGTGGAATCGCTTTTCAACACCACTAAATTCATCGTGCTCTACCTGGTGACAGGGGTATTGGGATTCGTGCTGAGCCTTTGGTGGTCCCCCTTTGGGATGTCGGTGGGAGCTTCCGGCGCCATCACGGGACTGATTGGTGTTCTAATTGGGGCGAGCTTTCATCACGGACATCTCGGGAAGGAATATCGCAGCCAGCTTTGGCGTTGGTTGATCTACATTGCGATTTTTGGAATCTTCTTTCAGGCGGACAACGCCGCGCATTTCGGTGGGTTGGCAAGCGGCCTCGCGCTCGGCTACTTTATTCCAGAAGGTGAACCCACGACACGCCCGGGTGAAAATCTCTGGAATACCCTCGCAGTGCTTTCCGTGTTGATTATTGCCGGCTCATTCGTGATGATGACCTTGCAACTCGGCGTGCCCCTCCGGTAACCCGCAGCCGGCGTAGCGCGGACCTACAAAACAGGTCCGCGCTACGTTTTTTATTTCGCCGCAGGCGTGATAAACGGCAGTGCCGCAACTTCCGCCGCGACGCCGGAAGCGAAGGTGAGTTTAGCGCCCGGTTCGGTGAACTCGCGGCGCACGTAGGCGAGGGCGATTGGTTTGCCGAGCGTGGGCGATATGCAGGAACTGGTGACCTCCGCCACTTCCCTTCCTTCCGCCGCCGCCTTCTCGCCGGGCTGAAGTGGCTGCTCCGCATTCACAATCAAACCCATCAGTTTCCAGTTCACGTGGCCCCGGCTGCGGGCGCGCTCCACAATTTCCTGCCCGATGTAGCATCCCTTGTTGAAGCTGAGCGCGTTCAATAAGCCCGCTTCGAGGGGAATCACGTCTTCACCCAATTCCTGCCCGTAGCGCGGAATCCCGGCCTCGATGCGCAGACTTTCCAGCGCCTGCCAGCCGCAGGGAAGCATGTCGTAGGTCGGCGCCTGGCCGCACGCCGCGCCCCAAACGGCTTCTATGCCCGCTGCATTCACCCACACTTCGTAGCCTTCCTCACCGGTGCTCGTGGCGCGAACCACGCGGATGAGGAATCCCGCGTAGTTCGAGGCAAAGTGATCAAACTCCTGCATCGCCGGCAGATCGATGTGGAGCGTCTTCTCCAGCAGTCCGCGCGCCCGAGGCCCCTGAAACGCCAACGCATAAAGATCGACCGGCTCGATTTCCACCTGGTCGGCAATAATGTACCGGCGAAAACTCTGGATGGATTTCTCGCGCAAGTCCGCGTCGGTATCGACCAGAAAACCGTCCTCGGCACAATACAAGCGCAAATCCACCACGATATGCCCTTGGGCATTGAGGAGAGTGGCGTACGTGCCTTGACCCGGCGCGAGCTTTTTGACGTCGTTGCTCACCAGCCGCTGGAGCAGACGCGCATGGTCCCGGCCTATCATTCGGAATTTGGCGCGGAAGGAAAAATCAAAGAGCCCGCAGGCAGTACGCACCGCGCGGTTCTCCGCCGCGGGATCGGTGAAACGCGAGGGAACCATCGCCCCGTGATATTCCGCAAGCGTGGCGCCCTGCGCGATATGATATTCATTGAGTGGCGATTGAAAGGTTTCCATTTTAGATTTTGGATTTTAGATTTTGGATTCACAGACCAAAGCATCCGAGCTCAGGGAACGAACCGCATCGCGATGCTCCAATCCAAGATCCAAAATCTAAAATCCAAAATCAGAAGAATCCCAGTTGCAGCTTGGCGGCTTCCGACATCATGTCTTTATCCCAGGTCGGTTCCCACACCACATCCACTTTGACTTTCTTAACCCCGGGAATCACGACGATCTTGTCTTCCACCTCGCCGGGCAGCGTGCCGGCGGCGGGACAGCCGGGTGACGTCAAAGTCATCTTCACGTAAACGTCTGCCGTGGGTTCCACCTTCACCTCGTAGATCAAGCCAAGGTCGTAGATATTTACGGGGATTTCCGGGTCGTAGACAGTACGCATTTTCTCAATGATTTTGTCGTTGAGCGCCACGATTTCGGAAACATTCAGTGTGGCCTCCGAAGTTGCCGCAGTCGTTGAAGTTTGTTCAGGCATAGTGTGTTTCCTTAAGACGAAATTCGAAACTGGAAACTGGAAAATCGAAAATGGAAAATCGAAACTCGAAGATCGAAACTCGCCTCGATTTCCGAGTTTCGATTTTCCAGTTTCTAGTTTCTACTCCTACTCCGAGCTGGCAACCGCCGGGGTGCCCTCCAGCGCGCTGCGCAGCGTGTGCCAGGCAAGTGACGCGCACTTGACGCGGACGGGGAATTCGCAGACTCCGGAAAAAACCGCCAGCTTGCCGAGGGTGGGCCCGCCCGAAGATTTCACCGGCTGGCCGGTCACCAGGCTGTGAAATTCCTCGAAAATAGCTTCGGCCTCCTTTCGGGTTTTGCCCTTCAGCGTTTCCGTCAGGATCGACGCGGAGGCCGTGGAGATGGCGCAGCCGGAACCCTGAAAGCTGATGTCCGTAATGCGGTCGTCCACAAGCGTCAGATAAATGGTGACCTTATCGCCGCACAGAGGATTGTAGCCGTTGGCGTGATGGTCAGCATTTTCGATCGGGTGGAAATTCCGCGGCCGCTTGGCGTGATCGAGAATGACTTCTTGATAAAGATTCGTTAGTTCCGACATAAGCTCCTTGGAATTGCCGATTGCCGATTTTCGATTGCCGATTGGTGATTTGCGATTTGTGATTGGTGATTGCTGATTAACGAATTCCAATCGGCCATCCCTTCAATCACGCACCGCTCCTCGCCCATCGTAAATCGGCAATCATCCATCTTTTTAAGCACCAATCGGCAATCGAAAATCCGCAATGCCTTCAATCATCGATCCCTTCCATCGACAATCATCAATGCGCGGTCCTTTCAATCGACAATCGGCAATCGGCAATTCCCTCAGGCAAACATCGCCTTAACGTGCTCCAGCCCTGCTGCCAGGGCGTTGATCTCCTGCTTGGTATTGTAGAACGTCAGGGAGGCTCGCACCGTGGCGGGCACACCGAAGCGCTCCATCACCGGCTGCGCGCAGTGGTGGCCCGTGCGCACGGCAATGCCTTCCTGGTCGAGCACCGTGCCGACATCGTGCGGGTGGATTCCCTCCAGCATAAAGGAGATTACTCCGGCTTTCTCCCGCGCCGTGCCGATCAGGCGAACACCGGGAACCTGACCAATCGCTTCCATGGCGTAAGTGAGCAAGGCATGTTCGTAGGAAGCGATGTTCTCCATCCCAATCCGCGTGAGGTAGTCGAGAGCAGCGCCCCACCCGATTGCCCCCGCGATGTTG
Source organism: Terriglobia bacterium (assembly GCA_050010335.1). Classification (GTDB taxonomy): domain Bacteria; phylum Acidobacteriota; class Terriglobia; order UBA7540; family UBA7540; genus Bog-366. The sequence goes on along the minus strand of JBEKLF010000041.1, from coordinate 31,188 downwards.
GGCGTTCCGGCCTCAAATTTATTCGGGATGTGGTTGTAGATCGTCTTCTCGAAAGTGACGGAGAGAATCATGTCGCCGCCGCCCTGGTAGGGAGGCATGGATTCAAGCAGACTGGCCTTGCCATACAGGGCGCCGATGCCCGTCGGCCCGAAGAGCTTGTGTCCGGAAATCGCGTAAAAATCGCACCCCAGCGCGCGGACGTCGATTTTCAGGTGGGGCGCCGCCTGGGCGCCGTCGATGAGCACCGGGATGTTCCGGGCATGCGCCATTTCCACGATCTGCTTTACCGGATTGATGGTGCCCAGCGCATTGGAAACGTGGGCGACGCTCACCAAACGCGTCCGAGGGTTGATGAGTTTTTCAAACTCATCCATCATCAGTTCGCCGCGATCGTTGATGGGGCCAACGCGCAGGCGGCAGCCCTTTTCCTCGCAAAGCATCTGCCACGGCACAATGTTCGAGTGATGTTCCATGGCCGTGATCAGAATCTCGTCGCCGGCGCCGATGTGCTGGCGGCCGTAAGTCTGCGCCACCAGATTGATGCCTTCCGTCGAGCCGCGCACGTAAACGATTTCGCGCGACTCAGCCGCATTCATGAACCTTTGCAGCTTAACCCGTGCATCCTCGTAAGCCTGCGTGGAGCGCTCGCTGAGCAGGTAAACGCCCCGGTGGATGTTGGAGCAATCAACCAGGTAATAGTGCAGCATGGCGTCAATGACCGCCTGCGGCTTCTGGCTGGTGGCGGCGTTATCCAGATAAACCAGCGGCTTGCCGTGCATCTTTTGCTTGAGGATGGGAAAATCCTCGCGGATTTTCCGCACATCGAAACCGGGCGCCGGCGCCTCGCGCGGTGGAGCCTGGACTAAATTACGTATTGTTGCCATCGAGTCTCCTGCTCTTGTCGATCATCCCTTGTACATCCCTTGTAGCGCCGCCCTTCAGGGCGGCAGTTGTAGCGCGGGCGTCTCGCCCGCTGGGGCGTGGGCATCCTGCCCGCGCCATTTTCCGTCTCGCGGGAGCGGGACGCTCCCGCAACAGCGGGCGGGACGCCCGCGCTACATAACATGCCGGCTGGAAGCCGGCGGCAATCGTCAATCGGCAATTCTTTCTGCCAGCCGCGCATAGAGCCGCTCCGCGAGCCGTTCGCGCAGAGGCTGGAACTTGATGCGTTCCATAACGTCGTTGGCGAAAGCGAAGGTGAGCAGCTTTTTCGCTTCTGCCGCGGCAATGCCTCGGGAGCGCAGATAGAAAACCGCCTCGGGATCAATTTGGCCGACCGTGGCGCCGTGCGTGCATTTCACATCGTCGGCAAAAATCTCCAGTTGCGGTTTGGTGTTCACAATCGCGTCCTCGGAAAGCAGCAGGTTCTTGTTGCTCTGCTTGGAGTCGGTTTTTTGCGCGTCGGGGCGAACGATGATTTTGCCGTTAAAGACTCCCTGCGACTTGCCGTCGAGCACGCCCTTGTAAATCTCGCGGCTGGAGCAGTGCGCCTTGGCGTGGTCGATGATGGTGTGGTTGTCCACGTGCTGCCGCCCGGTAATCACATAGAGCCCGTGCAATAGAGACTCCGCCCCTTCGCCGCCCAGCACCGTCTGGACTTCCTCGCGCATAAGCAGGCTGCCAAGTTGGATGGAGTGCGTTGCGACGCTCGATGAGCGCGCCTGGTGCACCTGGATGCGCGCGTAGTGAAACGCTTCGTCGCTTTCCTGCTGCACCTTGCAATAGTCCACCAGCGCGCCCTCACCGGCCACAATTTCCGTGACTGTGTTGGTGAAGGTCGTGTCTTCCTCCAGGCTGAGGAAGGTTTCGATAATGCTTGCCTGGCCGGTGTCACCGACGAGAATCAAATTGCGCGGGTGCGAGACGGTGGCCCGGCCGCCGCCATGGGAAATCTGCAAGATGTGCAAAGGTTTCTGGAGCACGGCGCCCTTGGGCACTTCGATAAATGAGCCATCTTCAAAAAATGCGGCGTTGAGCGCGACGAAGGCGTGGGTCTTCGCGTCCGCGTAACGCCCCAAATGCCGCTCGAGCAGCGCGCCGTGGTTTTTCCAAGCGGACGCCAGACTGCCTGCCCTAAGTCCCTGGGGAACCTCCCGCAATTTCGAGAGTTCCGGAACGTAGCAACCATTAAAAAAGGTCAGGCGGCTGCAACCCAAATCGGCCAGCGGCAGACTCTCAATCCTTTGGCGAAGTTCTGCCGTCAGCTTCACGCGTGCCGGTGCGAAGGGCGTGGAGGCCAGCGCCGAGACGTTCGTGTACATCCACTCCTCGTCGTGAGTTGTGGGGAATCCAAGCTCGGCAAAACTCTCAATGGCCGCATGGCGAAGCTTGGCGAGCCAAGCCGGCGCATGCTCATGGAGAGCCTTCTCAACGTGCGTGAAGCTTGCGAGGTACAGTCCTTCTTGCTCTTTAACGGTGGTCATCAAATCTTGTATCCCTTTCCAATGTCGAGACCCTTTCGTTTGGCACAAACAAGTCAAAAGTCAAAACGCAAAAGTCAAAAGGCAAAAGGGAAAACCCAAACCAGGACTGGCGTCTGTCCGCTGTAGGGGTGTCACCCCGGCTATACCTTTTGCCTCGTTCTTCACTTTTGCACTTTGCCTTTTGCATCTTGACTTGTTCTTCCATCACCACAAGCTCAATCCCCAATGGCGAGGAAAAGCCGCGGACCTACAGAACAGGTCCGCGCTACACCTTCTCCGTCTGTCCTCCGTGATCTCCGTGCCTCTGTGGTGGAGTTTTGCTTCGTTCTTTACTTTTGCCTTTTGCATTTTGCCTTTTGACTTGTTCTTAAATCATTGAACCGGAACGCCGTCCTCAACGGCTTCGTCAAGCCATCCATAGCCTTTTTCTTCGAGCTCAAAGGCAAGTTCCTTACCGCCGGACTTGACGATGCGCCCATTCGAGAGCACGTGGACAAAGTCCGGAACGATGTAGTTGAGCAGGCGCTGGTAGTGCGTCACCACGATGGTGGCGCGGTCGGGAGCGCGCAGGGCGTTGACGCCGGTGGCCACCACCCGGAGCGCATCAATGTCCAGGCCGGAATCGGTCTCGTCCAGAATGGAGAGCTTGGGTTCAAGCACCGCCATCTGGAAAATCTCATTGCGCTTCTTTTCGCCGCCGGAGAATCCTTCATTCACAGAGCGCGACATCAGGCTCTCATCCATTTCCAGCAACTTCATCTTCCCGCGCACCAGGGTGAGGAAGTCCATGGCATCGTACTCATCCAGGCCACGATGCTTGCGGACGGCGTTCACCGCGGCCCGCAGAAAATAGGTGTTCGAAACACCCGGAATTTCCACCGGGTACTGGAAGGCGAGGAAAATGCCTTCCCGCGCGCGCTCTTCCGGCGACATCTCGAGCAGATCTCTGCCTTCGAACGTCACCTCGCCTCCGGTAACCGCGTAAAGTTCGCGGCCCGCGAGGACCTGCGCGAGTGTGGATTTGCCGGAGCCGTTCGGCCCCATGATGGCATGCACCTCACCCGCGTTCACTTGCAGGTCAATCCCGCGCAGGATTTCTTTGTCTCCCACATTCGCTTGCAGATTCTTGATCGTTAGCATTCATTGCTCCCTTGTGGAAACTGGAAAATCGAATTACCGCGTGCTTGAGTCTGGCTCGCCGATGCCATGGTGCGTTGCGAGTTTCTAGTTTCCAATTTCCAGTTTCTGGTTTCCATTTTCCAGTTTCCAGTTTCTCTACGTAATTCAGCATTCATAATTCAGAATTCATAATTCAAGCTTTTCCGCGCATTCCGTCGACGCTAATCCTGCCTGCGCCGCGCACGGCCAAGTATAGGTAAAAGAAGCAGTAAAGCACTGCCGGCTCGCCGTGATTCATGATGGGCCAAAAGCCCCCCGGAAAGTGCGCCTTGAAATAAGCCACGGCCATCTCACCGCACAGGACAAAAGCCACGGGTCGAGTGAAGAATCCTAAGCCGATCAACACTCCGCCGCCCAACTCAAGAATTCCCGCAGCGAGCATCCAATGATCGTGGAGCATCGGATGACCGCCAAAAGCCCCAAAGAGCTTCATCGCCCCGTGGCAGGCGAACAGGAGTGCAAACACAACTCGCGTCAAAGCGAAAACGAAATCCTGGAGTTTAGACATAGTCCTTTCCTCTTTTCTAGCTTTCAGCTTGCCCGAACAGGCTCGAGACCTTGACGGAAAAGCCTGGAAGCAACTCGGGGTCGTCCAAGGTGTCATCACCGCGACGGCAAACGACGCCGGCCAGGCCATGCACGTACACTTCCCGGTACTCGGGATAGACCACCCAAGCGCGCGTTGAGCCGGCGGCAAAAAAATCGCTTATCCGTTGATTCATCTCGCGCAGCGTATTCGTGGGCGAAATCACTTCGATCGCCAGGTCCGGCGCGCCCTCCGGCAGTTTATCCGGGGGCAGCGTCCTGCCGCTGCGAACAAATGCCACATCCGGGAATCGCACGGTATTTCCAAATAGGTGGAAAAGCTGCCCTGATACCACAGTGCCGAGCCGGTGTGCCTCAGCAAACGTCTTGAGAAGGATCAGCAGATTGTCCCGCACCTCATTGTGGAGAAACATTTCCGGAGATACAGTAATCAGTTCTCCTTCCACGAGTTCATAGAAACAGTCGAGCGGCTCGGGCAGCCGGAGGAATTCATCAACCGTTAAGAGCGTTTTCGTGGCCATGGTTTTACCCCGGTCAAGCCGGCGCCCCTGCTGCGACTCTCTGAAAGGAGAAGTCGGGAAGCTCGGCACGTTCCCGTGCGTGTTCAATAGTCATGGCTACCAGACCGCCCTTAGCGTCAAATTCAATCAGCGTGTTTTCGTCCAAATCCCTGGTTTCAGCGACGGCACTATTTTTCAAAACGATGTAAAGCGTATCCGTGTCCTCGAAATATTGGATGGTCATTATTCATCATTCATAATTCAGAATTCATAATTCCGAATTAGCCAACGCTGCCTTCCAAACTCACTCCCAGCAACTTCTGCGCTTCGACGGCGAACTCCATGGGCAACTCGCGGAACACCTGCTTGCAGAAGCCGTTGACGATGATGCCAACCGCATCTTCGGTGGAAATCCCGCGCTGACGACAGTAAAAGATCTGGTCTTCGCCGATCTTCGAGGTCGATGCTTCGTGCTCAACCGTCGCCGTGGAATTCTTCACTTCCAGGTACGGAAACGTGTGCGCGCCGCACTTGTCGCCAATCAGCAAGGAATCGCACTGGGAGTAATTGCGAGCGTTGGTGGCGCCCTTCAGGATGCGCACCGCGCCGCGATAGCTGTTTTGGCCGCGGCCGGCGCTGATTCCTTTCGAAACAATCGTGCTCTTGGTGTTCTTGCCAATGTGAATCATCTTGGTGCCGGTGTCAGCCTGTTGGAAGTTGTTGACCACGGCGACGGAATAGAACTCGCCCACGGAATTGTCTCCCTGGAGGATGCAGCTTGGATACTTCCAGGTGATGGCCGAGCCGGTCTCCACCTGCGTCCAGGAAATCTTGGAATTCACTCCCGCGCACTTGCCGCGCTTGGTCACAAAGTTGTAAATCCCGCCCTTGCCGTTCTTGTCGCCGGGATACCAGTTCTGCACGGTGGAATACTTTACGGTGGCATTGCCCAGGGCCACGAGTTCCACCACCGCGGCGTGAAGCTGGTTCTCATCGCGCATGGGGGCCGTGCAGCCCTCGAGGTAGCTGACGTAGGCGCCCTCGTCCGCGACAATCAGGGTGCGCTCAAACTGGCCGGTGTCCTTGGCGTTGATGCGGAAGTAGGTGGAAAGCTCCATCGGGCAGCGCACGCCCTTGGGCACATAGGCGAATGAACCATCACTGAACACAGCAGAGTTCAGCGTGGCGTAAAAGTTGTCGGTGTAAGGAACCACCGAGCCCAGATACTTGCGCACCAGCTCGGGGTGCTCTTGTACGGCCTCGGAGAACGAACAGAAAATGATGCCCAGCTCGGCAAGCTTCGCCTTGAAAGTGGTGCCGACGGACACGCTGTCAAACACCGCGTCCACCGCCACGCCCGCCAGCAGCTCGCGCTCCCTGAGGGGAATGCCGAGCTTGTCATAGGTCTTCAGCAACTCGGGGTCGATGTCATCAAGACTCTTCGGGCCTGCGCCCTGCTTCTTCGGGGCGGAGTAATAGCGGATGGCCTGGTAGTCGATGGGAGGGAACTTCACGTTCGCCCAAGTCGGCTCCTGCATTTTCAGCCAGTGGCGATAGGCCTTCAGGCGCCAATCCAGCAGCCATTCGGGCTCGCGCTTCTTGGCGGAGATCAAACGAATGACGTCCTCGTTCAACCCCGGCGCCACAGTCTCCTGCTCAATGTCCGTTACGAATCCGTATTTGTATTCCTGTGTCGCCAGAAATTCGACGTCGGTTTGCGGTGTAGCCATTAAGAATCCTCCTAAGTCAAGAACCAAGAGCGAAGTCAAAAGGCAAGGTGCAAAATGCAAAAGTCAAAGCCGGTGGCACCATTGGCCATTCCCTTTTCACCTTCCGTTCTTTCGCGCTTTGTGTTCTGTCCTTCACTTTTGCCTTTTGCGTTTTGCCTTTTGACTTGTTCTTTCTCCTCACGCTGCTGCCGTTCCCCCCATACTCCGTAGTCGCTTCACGGTGTCAACGACGCGCGTTAGGCAGTATTCGATTTCCTCTTCCGTGTTGAAGCGGCCCAGACCGAACCGTAGCGGAGTGCTGGCCAACTCTGCGGAAACGCCCAGGGCCTGCAAAACATAAGAGGGTTCGGGCGTCCCGGAGTTGCACGCCGAGCCCGACGACAGCGCGATGTCGTTCAATGCCGCCAGCAGGGTTGCGATATCGATTCCGGGAAAGCTGACATTCAGATTGTTCGGCAGCCGATGCTCGAGGCTGCCGTTAATGTGAATGTCGTCGAGCCCCGTCAGCAGTCCATCTTTAAGCCGGTCGCGCAACCCGGCGAGGCGCGGCGCTTCTTCCGCCATCACCTGGCGGCAGATTTCGCAAGCTTTGCCCAGGCCCACAATCCCCGGCACGTTCAGCGTTCCGGAGCGCATTCCGCCCTCGTGGCCGCCACCATCCAGGATCGGCACAAGGTCCACCGGCGTCCCGCGCCGGCGCACGTAAAGCGCGCCCACACCCTTCGGAGCATACATTTTGTGGCCGGCGATCGAGAGCAGGTCGATCTGCATCGCCTCGACGTCGAGTTTGATTTTGCCTGTGGCCTGCGCGGCGTCGGTGTGAAACAGCACGCCCCGCTCGTGGCACAGGCGGCCGATTTCCTCGAGCGGCGGCAAGACTCCAATCTCGTTGTTCGCCGCCATGATGCTGACGAGTAAGGTCTTTTCGGTGATGGCCTGCTTCAGATCCGCCAGGTCCACCAAGCCGTCGGGCTGCACGCGCGCGTAGGTTACGCGAAAGCCTTCCTGTGCAAGGCGCTTGGCGGAATCGAGGACGGCCTTGTGCTCGGTGGCCAAGGTAATGATATGGTCGCCGCGATCACGATAGCGGTGCGCCACACCCTTGAGGGCCAGATTGTCCGACTCGCTTGCCCCCGAGGTGAAGATGATCTCCTTGGCGCTGGCGTTGATCAGCTTGGCTACCTGCTTGCGCGCGTTGTCCACCGCCGTGGCCGCCGCCCATCCAAACTTGTGGTTCCGGCTGGCAGGGTTGCCGAAGGACTCGGTGAAAAACGGCAGCATCGCTTCCAGAACCCGGGGGTCGACGGGGGTCGTGGCGTGGTAATCGAGGTAAATGGGAAGCTTCACAATAAGCCTCCCTCGATCTGCACCAAGCCGGGGGCGTCGCTCGCAAGACTTGACATGGTGACGGCGCTCAAGGCCTTCACCAGCGTCTCATTCACCTTTTTCAGGGGCTCGCGGACCGTGCAGCGGGTCATCTGGCCGCACTCGCGCTTGTCGGTCACACAACTGGTGATGAACAAGGGCCCCTCGATGGCGCGGATCACCTCGAACGCGGAAATCTCCTTGGCAGGGCGCGCCAAGGCGTATCCGCCGTTCGTCCCGTGCTGGGAGACGAGCAGGCCATTCTTGGCGAGCTTCTGAAGTATCTTGGCGAGCAATTCGGTCGGAATTCCGTAAGCGCGGGCGATTTCCTTGGCACTGCATGCCGCAGACAGAGGCTGCTCAGCTAAATGCCTTACGGCTATTAACCCGTAATCGGCCTTCTTGGAGAGTTTCAGCATAAGCTATATCCGACAATAAGAGTCGGATATAGAATGCCCTGTCGGGTGAGGGTTGTCAAGTATTTCCTAAGGGTGGGGGGTGGATTATTGATATAACTATTTTTGAATCATTATGATACATGGATGGATGAGTTGTGGGGTATTCGGGTTAATCCGGTTATTTCTGGGCATTGGTGGACTATCCACAATGATGATACGGCCCTCTCCCATTCGACAATAAATTGGGACCCATCAAGTCCGCACCTTCACCCCGGCGAATTCTTCCAAGAGTGTGACAATGGCGGCGTAGTCCTGCTCACCTTTGCCCTGAGCTTTGGCGGCCATGTAGACTTCTTTCACCGCGGCCAACACCGGCATGGGAACGCCTTGGGCATAGCCCGCTTCGGCCGCCAATTCGAGATCCTTATGCATCAGCTTCAGGGGAAAGTAGGGAGTGAAGTCGCCCTTGAAAATGAACGGGGCTTTGAAGTCGGTAATGCCGGCGCGCGCCATGCTGGACTGGATGATCTCGAGCATCGTCTCCGGCCGAACGCCGGCCTTGGTGGCGAGCACGAAGCCCTCGCAGAAAACTTCGACCATAGTCGCCTGGATGGTGTTCTGCGTGAGCTTGGCGGAAAGGCCGAGCCCGTGCAGACCGCAGTAGATGTGCTTTTTACCGAGCAACTGAAGAACGGGCATGGCGCGGTCGAAGGTCTCGCGGTCGCCGCCGATCATGTAGGTTAGTTCGCCTTTTTCCGCGCCATGCTTTGAACCGGTAACAGGGGCATCGAGCCAACTCGCTCCCTTGCCCGCCGCATGACAGGCCATCTTGCGGCTGACGGCGGGGCTGATGGTGCTGGAATCGATGACAATCGCCCCGGAGCGCAGCGTCTCAAGAATGCCGTCCTTCCCCGTCACCACACTTTCCACCGCGGCCGAGTCGCTTACAATAATAATGACGATGTTGGCATCGCGTACGGCGTCCGCGGGCGATGTGGCCACGCGCGCGCCTGCCGCTTCAAGGGCAGCGGTTTTCCCGGGAGTGCGATTGTAGGCTGCCAGCTTATGGCCTGCTTTCGCGAGGTTCAGCGCCATAGGCTGGCCCATAATTCCGAGTCCGATGAATCCAATTGATTCCGGCATGGTTCCTCCTGAGAAAGGCGGTCAGCTATCAGCACTCAGCCGTCAGCTCATGCATTAGCTGAATGCTGAGCGCTGATGGCCGATAGCTTCATGTCATATACCATCCGCCGTCCACGTTGATTGTCTGCCCGGTGATGTAGCCGTTTCCCGCCAGCATGACGGCCACATCGGCGACTTCTTCGACTTGGCCGAAGCGCCCCACAGGTATAAGGTCCGCCCGGGCGCGCGGATTCGCCGCGACCATCTGGGTATAAATCAGAGCGGGGGCAATGGCATTCACGGTAATGCCCTCACGCACTAGGATGTTTGCGTAGGAGTGCGTCAACCCCAACATACCCGCTTTGGACGCAGCGTAGTGCGGCCCCACCACCCCTCCCGTATGCGCAGCCACGGAGGAGAGGTTAATGATCCGCCCCCAATGGCGCGCGCGCATTCCCGGCACCACCTCCTGTGTGACCAGGAAGGCGGACTTGAGATTCACGGTGATGAGTTCATCCCAATCATCTTCTCGAATTTCCTCCAACGGCTGCGGGCGCGTGACCCCCGAATTGTTGACCAGGATATCAATCGGTCCTAGGCCCTCTGCGACGGTTTTCACCAAGCGCGAAACCTCGGCGGATTTCGAAACGTCCGCCTGCACGGCGAGCGCCCGCCGCCCCGACCGCCGGATGCATCCGCACGCCTCATCGGCCTCCGCCTGGTGCTGAAAGTAATTGACGGCCACATCTACGCCGGCTTTGGCGAAAGCCTCGGCGATGGCCCGGCCGATCCCCAGACTCGCGCCTGTTACGAGAGCAACTTTTCCAGTGAGGATGTCCATGGTGATGGTCTCGAAGCTCACGCCCCAAAGTCGAGCCATATGCGCACGTCGCGAACATTGTTGTCTGTGAACCCAGTATCGAGAGTGTCGCCCAAGGTGCGGAAGAACGAGTATGCGTCGCTGCCCGCGAGGTAGGCGGCCGGGTCCAGACCTCGGCCCTGGGCGCGCGAAACCGTTTGGCCGTCGGCCACGGCTCCGCTGGTGGGACTATTCCCGTCGCGGCCATCGGTGCCGGCGCTCAGCACCACACGGCGCTGACCCGAAATCTGCTGCGCTGCGTAAAGTGCGAAGGCCTGGTTACGCCCACCCATGCCGGGGCCCGTGACCGGACATGTCACTTCGCCGCCCACGACGAGGCAGACCGCTTGCCCCTTGTGCGCCCGTGATAAGACGTCGAGAGCGGCAACGTTTGAGTGCACGACCTGTTGATAGTCAGCGTCCCATGTGCCACGGTCAATTTCGGCTGCGAAGCCCAGCTTTTCCGCTGCCGCCAAGGCCGCCGCTACGGCGTCACGATTGGACAGCAGGGAGAAATAATGCGAATTCGCAAATCGCGGGTCACCCGGCTTGGGAGTCTCGGGTAGCTCCCGGCGCTCAAAGAATCCCCGGATAGTCGCAGGGAAGTGCGCGGCCAGGTTGTTCTGTTTCGCGAGTTCGTAAGCCTGCTCGACGGTCGACTCATCGGGCATGGTCGGGCCTGAGGCTACCATCGAGGGCAGATCGTCGGGCACATCGGAAATGAAGATCGTGAGTTGTCGCGCGGGGTAGGCGCACTCGGCGAGCCGCCCACCTTTTACCGCGGAAACGTGCTTGCGCAGGACATTAATCTGTTCAATAGGAAGGTGCGAGGTCACGAGCGCGCGGTTGAACTCCTTCAGATCGGCGACCGTAATGCTCGGGTCCATCGGTTGCGCAAGGATGGCAGAGCCGCCACCCGAGACCAGGAAGATAACCGTGTCTTCGGGTGTTAGATGGGAGACGAGTTCCAGTGAGGCTCGCGCGCCCTCCAGGCTGGCAGCGTTCGGGTATGGATGGCCGCCGACAAAATAGTGGAAGTTCGGGAGCTTCTGTTGCGTTTCGGCCGGCGCCACCGAGACTCCGGCTTCAATCTTTCCCCCCAGGATTTCGTGCAGCACGGAGGCCATGCGATTTGCCGCCTTGCCAAAAGCCACCACGCGTGGGGGACGGACAAAGGGATGGGCCTCTTTCCCGGCGGTGAGCGCACTTCCCTCGAATTTCAGTTTCGTCAGCATGGCATGGCGCACGTCGATGGCCGCCATGGTGTCACGAAAAATCTGCTCAGCCAATTGCTTGCCGCGGGAATAGTCCAGCCTCTTCATCGCCGTGGATTGGGCCGTCGTGGTCATTCGGAGAACCTCGCGAGTGCGTCCACTCCGGCCTGACCCACCAGAACGTCTTCCGCCTCGGGGCCGCCGCTTACGCCGATGCCGCCCACGCATTGGCCGTCAACCATCAATGGCAGCCCGCCGCGAAGGCAGGTTAGTTTGGCGTCGCTGGCCAAGGCGAGACCGAGGGAGTTCATGATGCTCGGCTCGTTTGCGGGTGAAGGTCCTGTGGGCGTGCGGCGCAGAGCGGCAGACCGGGCCTTAGTCAAGGCAATTTCCACAGCGGAAAGCTTGGCGCCGTCCATGCGGGCAAAGAGCAGCAAGTGCGCGCCCTCATCCACGATGGCAATGTTTTGCGGAACCTTAATCTCTCGCGCCTTGGCCTCTGCCGCCGCCAGAATGGCTCGCGCCCCTTCCAGCGTCAAGCGAACGTTGTTGCGTGTCAGCATGCCTCTATTATTGGGAAGCGGGAAGGGAAACGCAAGGGAGTTCGAACTTCGGGATTAGGGATTCGGGGTTAGGGATTAGGGGTCGGAGCCCGGCGCAGGGCCGAACTGCAATAGGCCGAAGACCCTGGGAAAGTCATTGAGGACTTCGCCCGGGCCGTGTAGGCTTCAAGGTTCACAGCCATGAGCCCCGAGCCCATTCCGCCATCACTCACGATCACTCCTGCGCAGGAACCTGAGTTCGAATGGTGCGCGCAGTTGATGGCGGGAACCGACCCCTGGATCACCCTGCACCGCGAGATCAAGCAGTGCCGCGCCACCCTTCGCCGCCCTGGAAGAGAATTGTTTGTGGCCCGCGAGGCCAGTCAGCCTGTGGGATTCATCCTTATCCATCCTTATGGCTGTGCCGGTTCCCCTTACATCGCCTCCGTCGCCGTTGCCGAAAGCGCCAGGGGAAAAGGCATTGGAGCGCAACTGCTCGCTTTTGCCGAGAGGCAGGCGGTAGGCAGACGGTTCATTTTCCTCTGCGTATCCTCTTTCAATCGCCGCGCCCAAGAACTTTACTATCGCCTTGGATACAAGCAGGTCGGCGAGCTTCCCAATTACGTCGTCGAAGGCCACTCCGAATTGCTGCTTTCGAAGAGGCTGGCATGAATCCTCTGCTTAATGCCACGCCCAAGCCGGCGTTGTCTGCGGCTGACCCCGCCGCCCGTCGCTTGGTCCTTATGCTCATGATGGTGGCATCGGTGGGGTACTTGTGCCGGGTCGATATCACGGTGGTCGCGCCCCACCTGATGGCCGAGTTGCATTTCTCTCAGCCGGAGATGGGAAGGGTGTTCGGCGCCTTTCTGCTGGGTTATACGCTCTTCCAAATTCCCTCCGGCTGGCTCGCTGGGCGGATGACCACCCAGGCTCTGTTTCTTGCTCTGGCAGTGGGTTGGTCGGCCCTCACCTTCGCCACGGCGCTCGTAGGACGGCCCTACTTTGGATTGGCGCTGGGTGCGCTGCCGGCGCTCCTGGTTTTGAGATTCTTATTGGGAATTGTGGCCGCTCCCACCTACCCGGCGGCGGGCCGCGCTATTTCGCTCTCTGTCCCTCCTGTGATGCATGGCCGGGCGAATGGGCTGGTACTGAGTAGCGTCGGCATCGGCTCGGCCGTGGCGCCACCGCTGCTGGGGTTTGTGACCGTGCATTGGGGCTGGCGCCCAGCTCTGGTGGGAGCTGCCTTGCTGGCGGGGGCGGCTGCCGTGGCGTGGCGGTTTATAGTCCCCTCACCGCGAACCGCCACCGCCGCGAGGTGGCAGGAAGTGCGCTCGGCAGCTCACGATGGCGCCTCGCCTCTGCTGCGGCCGAACTTCTGGTTCCTGACCGCGAGCTATACCCTGCAAGGGTATGTGGGATACATCTTCATATTCTGGTTTTTCCTTTACCTCGTGCAGGTGCGCAAATTCGAATTGTTACAAGCCGCCTGGTTGACGACTCTTCCCTGGATTCTGAGCCTGATCGTGATCCCGCTGGGAGGAGTCGTCTCCGATTGGGCCGTCAAGCGATGGGGCTCGACGTGGGGCCGCAGAATCGTGCCCGTGCCGGCTTTGGCGCTCGCGGGGGGCTTGATCCTGTTTGGTGCGCACACCCGCAGCGCGATAGTGGCCGCAGCCAGCCTGACCATTTCCACGGCGCTCGTCCTCGTTACGGAAGGTCCCTATTGGGCTTCGATGACTCAAATCTCCGGCCCTCACAGCGGAACCGGAGGCGGGGTCATGAACTTTGGGTGCAATCTGGGCGGCATGATCTCTCCGGTCATCACTCCCTGGCTGGCGGCAAGAGTGGGATGGGAGATGGCACTCGCCCTGGCTGCTGTTCTGGCCTTCGTTGGGGCCGTGCTTTGGCTGGGCATCAACATCGACCCGGTTGTCCCCGAGTGACCCCCTTCATGGAAGAGAACTGATACCTGTCTGTCTTGAGTCTCGGCTGGAGCTAATTTAGACAACCGCCGCTGCACGGCAAAGCGCAAGAACCCAGGTCGCTCTGCATTACCATAGCTGCGTGTAGTACACTCCGCGACTCTTGAATTCTGGCGTCCAACGGGAGGTACGCGTTTGGAAGATCAGGTTCTGACCATGCTTCGCGGCCAAGTCGTCGGCATCATGCTGGGCACCGTTTTTCTATTCATCGGTTTGGCAGCCTGCGGCATCGCCGTAATTCGTGGCGGCGGCAGGGTTCGCATCCTTGTATGGTTTGGAATCTTCACTGCCTTATACGGCGCCCGCCTACTGGCGGAGGTGCCCGCAGGGTTTAGTGTATTGCCGCGATCAATCTGGGCCAGTCGCCCTTACGTTATTTGGATTATCACGTACCTGATCCTTATTCCGGCGTTACTTTTCTGGCTGGAGCTAAGCCTGGGAAGGCTACGTCGTTTCGTGCAGATCACGGTTATTGGGGCAGCAGTGGTCGCCATTGCCGGTGTTTGCTCAAGCCTCATCACCGGATCGCCCGACTGGTTCATGCCCTATAACAGTCTATTGGCGATCTGGTGCCTTCTGGCACTTGCGATCGTAAACGCTGTTCCAAGCTTGGCGAAGAGATTCCTGGTCATCCAAAGCCGGATTTCCGTGATAGGTACACTGGTCTTGGCGGTTGCTGTGCTCTACGCCAATTTGGCGGTCCTTTTCCACCTTCCGTCCTACCCTTTCTTCGAGCCGCTGGCGTTTGCGGTGTTTGTTTTCTCACTGGGATACGTAGCCGCAGAGAGGATCTTCGCCGACGAGCGCCGCCTGCTCTCCATTGAAAACGAGCTCGAGATCGCCCGCGAGATCCAGAGTTCGATTCTTCCGAGTTGCATTCCCGAACTCAAGAGTCTGCGCATCAATGCCGCTTATCATCCTATGACTGCCGTCGCAGGCGATTTCTACGAGTTCATTCCCGTCGACGAGTATCGGGTGGGCTTCCTCGTGGCGGATGTCTCGGGTCACGGCGTCCCCGCAGCACTCATCGCGGCGATGGTCAAGGTGGCGATGCAATCGGTGGTGTCCTCCGCATCTGACCCGGCAGAAGTGCTGCGCGGGTTGAATCGTGTCCTCTCCGGCCAACTGCGGAGCCAATTCGTTTCCGCTGCCTATTTGTGGCTCGATACGGAGGCCGGCAAGGCGTTGTACTCGGCCGCTGGACATCCACCGCTTCTGTGCTGGCGGGAGGGTAATATCGAGCGGATCGAAAGCAACGGCCTGCTGATTGGAGTCAGACCGGATTCCGATTATCCCGTTTGTGAGATTCCGCTCAACGCAGGCGACCGCTTCCTGCTTTATACCGACGGCATCATTGAACCCGAGAATGCCGCCGGCGATCCCTTCGGCGATCAAAAGCTTGAACAAGTCGTCCGCGACAATAGCTTGCGCCCGCCTTCTGAACTGTCGGAGCAGTTGCTTCGGGAGATTCGCCTCTGGCAACCTGCTTCCGTAACCCAGCAGGATGACATCACGCTCATTGTCATCGACGTCGTTTAGTCACACAGGCCTACGGCTGGACGCACGTCGTGTGGAAATCTATAATTACTCCTGCTACCTTCAGGGGGGGTACCCATGAGTCATAGCCAACAGACCTTCGGGTTCACGACTTACAGAACTGCAAAACAGGCGCTTGCTCTCGGATTAATGAGCGCACTGCTGGCGGTGGGCGGATTTGTTGGGCTGCCCAGCTCGAGGTTGAATGCGCGCCCACAGGCTTCGCTCCAGGCCGTCACCGACCAAATCACTTACAATGTCGGCGAGGAGGTGCGGCTCAGGATCATTTCCCCTCCGCCGCAGGAACAGAGCGCGCAGATTCGCTACCACTTCACCGTGCGTTATGCGGGTGATGCCAAACCGGTAGCAGATGGGTTGGTTCTCGGAAGTGCGGAAGGGCCTTCCCCGAGCTATCGTTTGCTCTGGAAAGTGCCTCTCGACGCACGGGCGGGGAAATACGAAATCGACATGCAAGGGCAGGACTCGGGATCGCCATCGACAATTTCCGGGATCTGTTCCTTTGTGGTTCATCGCCAGGTAATTCAGATCGTGTCCGCCGAGGTCGCCCATCCGTATTACCCATCCGGAGATGCCATCGGCTGCGCCGTGAAGATCGAAAACCTTAGCGGCCAGATGCTCTCCGGGCTTCGCCTCGAGTTCTCCGAACGTTACTGGCCGTGGATTGCCCAACAGTCTCAGAAGGTCGGAACCGGTATCACGACGTTGCAAAGTGAATTCAACCTCAAACCGCATGAACGAACATCAGTCAGTTCCCCCAACTGCGCCGAGGCCAAAGGTGGGAACCAGGAGACGATCAAGCAATATGGGGCTGTGGTTTGGGACCACGCCCGAAAAAGCGTTTACGCCATTGGTTTCAGCCCGCTAGTCTTCGTCAATCCACCGGGAGTGGTTGGGCCCCGGCCTTACCCTCCGCCATACGTCTTCCCCAGCCTGGAGGCGGAAGCGGCAAAAATTACAAGCTACCGGCTTTTTCATCCTGAGCCCTACGGAGCGGACACTATTCAATTTGATACCCACCACACGCTGTTCCCTTCGGGCGCCGAAGCCACGGTAAGATTCTCGCTGACCAATCCGTCGGAAACCGCGTGGCGCCAGGTAACGGTGCGGGCTAGGCTGCTGGGTCCGGACGAAAAGGAGTTGGCGAATAAAGTGGTGGCGGAGCGGGTTGACTTGAATCCGCACGGCGCCAAACTGACGCAGGAAGTGAAGTTCCAGCTCCCGCCAGAGGTGAGCGGACTTTTCCACGCCTGGGTGGAAGTATCGGATACCTCGGGCGGGATTATTGCCTCGAGCGTGCTGGAACTCGGTGTCAATCCTCTTCCCAAATCTGCGCTGGTGTTCTGCGCGCACGAGGACGACGATTCAACCCAGATGGGTTTCATTCGCGCTCTGGTGGAGAATCAGATTCCGCTCCACATCGTTTATTTCACCAGCGGCGACGCGGGCTCTTGTGACCGGTACTTTCAGCATACCTGCGGACCGGCCGAGGCGTTGAACTTTGGCGCCATCCGCATGCAGGAATCACGCGCGGCCATGGGCCACCTGGGCGTTCGGCCGGAAGACATTCTCTTTCTGGGATTGCCCGATGGTGGCACCGGCAAAATCTGGTATGACCACTTACACGTGAGCGATCCCTACCTAGCCGTGCTTTTAGCCAGCGACCATTCCCCCTACGAAGGCCTCTTCCGGCCCAATCTGCCCTTCACGCGCGATGACGTGGTGGGGGCCACGAAAGAGATCATCAAGAAATTTCAACCGGATGTCATCTTCACCGTGCACCCCCCGGCGGAAGGCCACATCGATCACATCGTGAACAACTTTTTCGTGGTGAAAGCGCTCCAGGAGCTGCTGCGCGTGGGCGCGATCTCACCCGACCTGGAAGTGCGCGTGGACCGCATCTTCGACCCAAAGGAGCATCCCGCCACTCCTTATCATTATGAGGATCACGAGTTCTATGTCTCGGGCGAAGCCATGGCGCTGGCGCAAGAGGCCGGATGGTTTTACCAGTCGCAGGGAGGTGACAGCGGGCAAGGAAATTTGCGCACCTGGGATCAACTGCGGCGCAGCGAAGGTTACCGCAAGGTGTTAGACTGGAAAGATCACGAAGGCTGGAACGAGAAAGAGTGAAGGATGGAAACACCGAGCGAGTGGGCAAAGAGATTCAACCAAAGGACGGCCGAACACGCGGAGGTGCCCAACCCGCAATCCGAGACTGTCGATAGCCCTGCTGCCGTGGCGGAATTCCCCAGTGAGCCATTTCAGTGTCCAGCTTGCGGCCAGTTGCTTGCCCCCGCTTGCCGGGTTTGCGTGGCCTGCAAACGCACCATTGATCCAGCGGAGATTGCCCGGCCGCGAGAGGGGGCGTCGCCGGGGGTAAGCACAGGACCCAGGGCAGAGCCTGTGCGCTACCCCTGGAGGATTTTCTTTGCATTCTTGGGCATCATCCTCATTTTTGGGGAAATCCTTCTGGCTCTCTTGGGGAAACAAAATGGGCCCTTGGTGCTTCAATCCGTGCCGATTCTTGCGGGCATCTGGGTGTTTTTCGATGCTCTCCGGCGCCGAATCCCTCGGCCGTTGCGCTGGGCACTGGGCACTATGTTGTTGCTTGCCGTCATCTTCCCCTGGTACCTGGCCCGCAGAAAAACCCCCCAATCGCCGGTGCCGTTTGTAGAAGCGGAGGCGGGGCCCGTCACTCGTTTCCTCCTTTTTGCTTTGCTGGTACTTATCCTGGCGAGTTTGATTTTCTACATCGTGGAAGGTCCGCCGCCCGCCACCCGCCCAGCGCCCTCAATAAAGGAGCACAAAAGCGGCGACGGTTCCCAACCCAGGATTGCGAGCCTTCCTTCGAGGAATGATGGCAGCAGAGGGTAGGCGCTAGCCCCGATACTGTTCACTTCGCATTGAGCGCTCAGACAGACACGAGCGCCCCATCCGATGCCTGGCAGACGTAAATCTCGCCCTTGAAGCCGAGCGCTTCTTTGTAACCCTTGGCCACAGCTTGGGCAAAAGCTTCCGCAGCGTCAGCACGCACCAGATTGACGGTGCATCCGCCAAAGCCTGCTCCCGTCATGCGAGCGCCCAGAACTCCGGGTTGCTGACGTGCCAGTTCCACCAGCGTGTCCAGTTCCTTCGAGCTCACTTCGTAATCATCCCGCAAGCTTTCATGCGATTGATTCATTAATTCACCGAACCGCTCCAGGTTGCCGCCTTGCAGGACCTTGACGGCTTCAAGCGTGCGCGCGTTTTCCGAAACCACGTGGTGGGCGCGCCGCCAAAGCAGGTTGTCCATCGTGCCCCGCGCGGCAGCGAGATCGGAGAGTTGCACGTCACGGAGCGACTTCACGGCGCGGCCGGTGGCGGCAATCTTTACCACGGCCTCGCGGCACTGCTTCAGCCGAACCTCGTACTCCGATTGCGCGAGCGCGCGCTTCACGCCGGAGTTGCAGACCACGATCTTCACGTCGGCCCGAAGCGGCACATGGCGATAGGTGAGATCGCGGCAGTCGAGAAAGAGCGCGTGGTCCCGGCGACCGAGCGCCGAAATGAACTGATCCATGATTCCACAAGGCACGCCCACAAATTCGTTTTCGGTGCGCCGCGAGAGCTTGACAGCGTAAACAGGATCCAATCCCAAACCCAGGAGTTTGTTCCAAAACGCCGTCGCTCCCACCTCCACCGCCGCGGACGAACTCAACCCTGCCTCACGCGGGACGTTGCCCCCAAAGGCGATGTCAGCGCCCGTCAGGCGATGGCCATCTGCCTCGAGAAATTTCGAAACACCTCGGAGGAAATTGCTCCAGGTGTTTTCGCCGGCTTTTTGAATGTCGTCCAGGTCAAAATCGACGGTGGCTTTGAAGTCCTCGGAGTAAACGCGTACGCGCCGGTCGGCACGGCGGCGCCCGGCATAAGTTACTGCCCGGTCGATGGCAGCAGGAAGCACGAAGCCATCGTTGTAATCGGTGTGCTCGCCAATCAGATTGACGCGCCCTGGAGCGCGAACAACGACTTCTGGCGGCGAACCGAAGACTTGTTGGAACGCTTCTTCAATCATCACTATACCCCTCTAGTAGGCAGTAGCCGGTAAGCAGTAAGCAGAAGGCTGTTCTCTGCCCCCACTTGAGCAGCCGGCGCGGGCCTCTCGGGATGGTCTATCATGCCGTTCGACTTCGCGCGAATTTGGTATAGTGGCGGTTCGCGAACCGCCCCTACTTTTCATTGTCCCGATCCGTAGGTCTGACCGCCATGTCCTCTGCTTGAGGTCGCAATGTGCGACCTCAAGCCTTCAGTCTCTTCAGGACTAAACCGAAACTCGCGCATCTTTTTCTGCCTACTGCCCACTGCCTTCTGCCAACTCCTCCCGCCGCACCGGCCGGACGGCTCGCAGCTCCGCGGCCTTTTCCTCCGCCAGTGAATCGTTAAGGAAGCTTCCCCCGCCGGTTTCCACTCCCGCCAAGTACTTGAGCTTTTCTTTGCTGCGGTGAGGCGGGTAGAACTCAATGTGGAAATGGAAATAGGGATAGTGCCCGTACGTGGGCGCCTGGTGCAACAGCATCATATACGGAAAAGACATATCATATAGGTTGTCATACTTTAAGGTAACCCACTTCAGGATTTCTGCCAGCCCATGCTCTTCCGAGGGCCGGAAGGCCTCCAGCGACCCCAGGTGGCGGCGTGAGAAGATGTGGACCTCAAACGGCCAGCGGGCGTAAAAGGGAACGAGCGCGGTAAAAGTATCGTTCTCCGCGATGATGCGCCTGCCGTCACGACGCTCCTTTTTCAGGATGTCGCAATACAGGCAGCGCCCCTGCCGGCGCTGGTGCACGCGGGCGGCCGACAGCTCTCTTTCGAGGCGTGGGGGGATGAAGGGAAACGAGTAGATTTGCCCGTGCGGATGCGGCATGGTGACCCCGATCACCGCGCCCTTGTTTTCAAAAATCAGAACATAGCGGATTCCCGGCGTGGCCTTGAGCTCCAGGAAGCGGCTTCGCCACAGGCGCACCAGCTTGACCAGATGATCCACCGGAAGCTGCGGCAGGGAGGCGTGATGATCAGGGCTGTAAAGCACTACGTCGCACTTGCCGTGGGAAGGCCGAACCTTGTAAAAGTTATCGCCCTTGATCGCGGGCGCCGGGGGAGGGATGGTGAAGGCTGGGAAATCGTTGGGGTAGATGAGGACGTCGTATTGGTCGGCCACGCGTCCGGAGCCGGGACAAAAAGGGCACCAGTCCTCGGGCATCTGGGGGCGCCCCTGGCGATGCGAGGCGGTTGAAACCCATTCGCGGACTGTGGGATTCCAGCGGAGCTCCGTCATGGTTCAGTACGCCGCGAAGCGCGGAAAGCCAATGCTCCCATGAAGGCCCCAAAAACCAACATCGCCACTCCCCACCACAAATCGATGTTCACTCCCAGAGATTTCTCCTGGAAGATGGAAGCGTCGGCAACCAATCCATAAATGATCAGGATGACGCCATATATCGTGAAGATAATTCCAATCGGCAAACGAATATCTAATCCCATTGATTCCCGCCTGAAGTTGATAGTCCGTAGCTGAAAGTCGAAAAGTTGAAGAGTCGAAAAGTCGAAGGTCCAGTTCTTCAACTTTTCAACTCTTCAACTAGTCGACTCTGAACTTTCACTCCTACCAAAAAATCACGTTCAAAACTGCGCAGAGCGCCAGAATTCCAATCGCCCAAACTGACGGCCGTTCATACCAGGGAAGTTCTGAAGTCTTGGGCTTGGGGGTCAGAGAATATACCAAGCCCACCAGTTCCGCTTCCTTGCGCGGTTCGGTAAACAAGGTTACCACCACGGTGACGCAGAAGCACACGGCAAAAGCCCAAATGGCCTGGTAGAAGTTTGCCGCCATGTCGCTGGGATAGTGGATGTAATGAAAATGATAAAGCGTGTAGTGGGCGGCGGCAGCCAGGATGCCGCACAGCAATCCCCAGAATCCCGAGTGCGCGCTCGTGCGCTTCCAGAACATTCCCAGCAGGAACGTACCGAAGAGCGGCGCATTGAAAAATGCGAAGAGGAGCTGGAGATAGTCCATCAGGTTGTTGAATTGCAGAACAATGAAAGCGGTGCCAATGCCCACGACCACGGCAAATATCGTGGCGACGCGGCCCATGGCGAGGTAGTGGCGGTCTTCCTTACCGGGGTTGATGTGTGTCTGGTAGATGTCGAAGGTCCACACCGTATTGAATGCGGTGACATTGCCAGCCATCCCCGACATGAAGCTGGCTAAGAGCGCCGTCAAGCCCAGACCCAGCAACCCGGAAGGATAAAGGCTGCCCAGCATTGTCGGCAGAGTTTGATTGTAGTTGTAGACACCCCGGGCCGGATCCCACAGAAGCTGCCGGACGGGCGTGTAGGCGATCGCCACGAGGCCCGGCAGGATGACCAGGAGAGGGAAAAACATCTTCGGCACGGCGGCAATCAAAGGCGTGCGTTGCGCTGAGGCCATGTCCTTGGCGGCCAACCCACGCTGCACCACCAGGAAGTCCGTGCACCAATATCCGAAGGAGAGTACAAACCCCAGGCCGAAGATCGTAGCCACCCAGTTGACGCCCATGGGATTGTCCGCAGCATGCCAGATGTTCGCCCAGGTGTGCGCATAACCGGGATTGGGAAGACTGGCCTTGAGCCCCGCAAATCCTCCCACGGCCTTCAAGCCCAGAATCGCGAGGGGCAGGAATCCGAAAACAATCAGGAAGAATTGCAGCACCTCGTTGTAAATCGAAGAGGTGAGACCGCCCAAGTAAATGTATATGGCGACGACCACTGCCGAGGCAACGACGCTCGCCCAAAACGGCCAATTGAGCAGGCGCTGGAAGAGAATCGCCATGGCGTAGAGGTCCACGCCCGAAACCAGCAGCGCCATGAAGGCGAAGCAGAGGGCGTTCAGCGTGCGCGTCTTCTCATCGTAGCGCTTGCGGAGGAATTCCGGCACGCTGCGGACTTTGCTGCCGTAATAGAACGGCATCATGAAGACGCCGACAAAGCACATGGCGGGCATGGCCGCCAGCCAGTAAAAGTGGTTCACGTACATGCCATACTTGGCGGCGTTGGCGGCGTGGCCCATCACTTCCAGGGCGCCGAGGTTCGCCGACATGAACGCCAAGCCGGTGATCCAACCCGGGATCGAGCGCCCCGAGAGGAAGAAATCTTCGCTGGTTTTCATCCGCCCGCGAAGGGCGAAGCCGATTCCCAACACGAAGACAAAATAGATAGCAATAATCGCGTAATCAACAAAATGAGGATGCATAGTCTCCCACCAGTCCGTGAATACTTATCACATGGCATCTGAAAAGTAAACTTGAGACTGCACGGGGATACGGCAGCTTTACACTCGCCGCTCAATTGCGGTACACTCGCAGCCTTTCCAACAGAGTGAATTCCGCACTGGCAATGCCGCTCGCCCGACTTCGCGGGCATTCGGTCGAGGCGTTGGCGCCAGTACAAGGGAACAGAAGGCAGGGGGGATGTCCATGACAAACAATCTGACGCGGCGAAGGTTTCTGCGGGCGGGTGTTGCGCAGAGTGCGCTTTTGGCCGGCGCTTGGCCGGCGCGCGCGGGGAGCATTCACGGGTTGAGTGAGGCGGCCGCTGAACCGGCGAAGGCCTATCCTGCCGCCGACCAGATTGGTCTGGCCCTGATTGGCGCCGGCGGCCGGGGACAGGATGACACGCAAACCGCTCTCCAGGTTCCGGGCGTCAGGCTGGTGGCTGCCGCCGATTGCTACGACGGGCGGCTGACCCATTGCAAGGAACGGTGGGGCACGGGCGTCTTCACCACCCGCGATTATCGCGAGATTCTGGCTCGGTCCGACGTGGACGCAGTTCTGATTGCCACCTCCGATCACTGGCACAAGCAGGCCGCCATCGATGCCATGCAAGCTGGCAAGGACGTGTACCTCGAAAAGCCGATGATCCACCTCTACAGCGATGGCCCCGAAATCGTCGGGGCCGCTCGCCGCACCGGACGCATTCTTCAGGTGGGCAGCCAGCGGGTGAGTTCCGTTGTCTACAAGCAGGCCAAGCAATTGCTGGAGTCGGGGGCCATCGGGAAAATCAACGTGGTCAATGCATGGTGGGACCGTACCCCTAACAACCCCGTGTTAGCGTTCAACTCCACCATTCCCACCGATGCTTCGCCCGAGACGATCGATTGGCAACGCTTTGTTGGAAGCGCGCCGCCCGAGCCCTTTAACGCCGAACATTTCTTCCAATGGAGAAAATGGAAGGCTTATGGCAGCGGCGTCGCCGGAGATTTATTCGTGCATCTCTTCAGCGGCACGCACTTCATTACCGGCTCCCACGGCCCCACCCGCGCGGTCGCCCTGGGCGGGATTCGCTATTGGAACGATGGCCGCGACGAACCCGATGTCCTCCTGGGGCTCTTCGATTACCCCGAGGGATTCAACCTGCATCTCCGGGTGAATTTCGTCAATGGGGGACCCGAGAACGAAGGATTCACTTTCGTCGGTTCGGAGGGGACGCTTCAGATCGGGGGAGGGGCGGTGACCGTCACCCGCGCACCTCGCCAACCCGTTCCCGATTACAGCATTGACTCCTGGGCCAATGCTACTCAGCAGAAGTTTTTGAGCGAGTTCCAAAAGAAATACCCCGTTGCCCACGCCGATGGCAAACCGGATCTCGCCCTTGAGAGTTACGCGGCGCCCCCCGACTATGACGACACCTACGATCATTTCAAGACTTTTTTCGAAGCCGTGCGGACACGCAGCGTGGTGGTGGAGGATCCCGTGTTCGGATTCCGCGCCGCCGGCGCCGCCTTGCTGGCAAATCTCAGTTTCGAACGGCGCAGCGTGGTGCAATGGGATCCCGAAGAGATGAAGCTTGTTGGCTAATGACATTAGACCTCTTCAAGGTTCCCCCTTGGCGAGCTATAGCGACGATCTCTGATCACCCCCGGGGGGGGGGGTGCGATCACACCGCCCCCACAGCAAATCTGGCCCGCACAGGCTGAAGTATATGCGCTGGAGTCCCACAGACAAGCAGGGGGATTGGAGCTGCGGAGCTTTGGCGGGATCCGCTCCCGCCCAGGGCCGGCGATTAATTATCAGGCTGTGGAAAAACGCATAGGCGCCTTCAATCTCTCATCCCCGAAGGGGGTACATTTAATAGCCGGGGGCAACGCACCCGGCAGGCGCGACAGTCGTTTCCTGACCCCAAGGGGTCGCACCACCCTGGCACCTCTCCAGAAACTTCTTTTCCCCGGTAGGTCTAGGGGATTGTTTTAGGCAGTAAACACGAGTTTCATCCCGAAGTCTCGGGCCTTGCGCTGGAGCGTCGCGAACTCGAGTTGTTGTCTTTGGCGCTCGAATTCCGCGGTGCCCCGGTCCACCCAGGCGTGGCCACGGGCAGGCGCACAGGTTCGTTGCGGTGGCGGTCAAAGTCTGCCGCCGCTTCCGGGCCCCACGAGGTCAGCGTCGCGGCGCCGTATTTGTCCTGGTTCCAGCGCCAGTGCATATCCAGCAAATCTTCGGTGAACTGCAAGCTGCCCTCGCGTTCCGGCTTGGTCACAATGTTCTTTGCCACGCGCGCGGCGCCGGCCTTTATCGCCGAGCATAGACCCAGTATTGGAAACATCCAGAGAGATGTATACAAGATAAATACATTCCGAAAAATGCGATGCATGGGACCTCCTGCGCCCTCAAAGGGCGAACCTCGGGCGACATTCTAACAGCCCGGCGGCTATGATGCGCATAAACCTTATGGCTGGGGCGTAGTGTCGACTCGCTGGGGGGGCGACTGACTGAAGAAGATGAGGTTTACTATTTAGCCCTGCAATAGGTCCTTTCCTTTCATCAACATATCCTGACAGCCTGAACTGGGTGGATTTCGAGCACATCAAGTCATTTATTTTCAGTAACTTCACGGCATGGCAGCGATTTGCGGAGAGTTGTCGCGTTTCGCGGGAGAAAACCGTCTTATCTCGTTCGTTTTCAATAACTCATCGGGAATCTTAGATAAGCCTTTTGTTTTCATATACTCATTGGGAGCAATCCAGTCTGTGAACGTAGCCTGCCTTTGTTTTCAATAACGTTCCGGCTTTGAACGTACTAAAGAAGAATTCCTCTTGCCGATCGTAGGGGTGACCTGCTTTCGGCCCGGTTTCTAATCCGCATTCGGTCCCGAAACCCGACCGGGTATTGGCGGCAGTTCGCGAACTCAACCCCTCCACCACTGCGGATTCTGCTTCGCCAAACACGTCGACTCGTTCGGCGAATAGCACGGTCACGCCCGCGGCTTGCTGAGCGCTTCCGCCCACGGCAGCGAGGCAAACAGGGTCGGGTGCGGGAATCTTACCAAAGGGCATAAGGGCGCCAATGTTGACCTCCATCTACTGTATACCACAACGATACTGTTGTCAAGAGATTTAGCGAGTGCTAGAGCCTACACTTTGTCGCTGAGGAAAAGCAAGCGTTGTTCATCCTCAGCCCTAGAGGCTTTCGGGCAGGTCTGGTTACCCATAGCGGGCGATTTCGGTACCTACTTGAGTCAACCATCGACTCCCCCGGTCCCTTGGGGGGAGTCGCAGGCCTCAGGGAACGGGGGGGCTGCACCAGCCGGCCGACGGTCAAAACCGCCCGGATCCTGGCTACCTCCTGAAAAACCCGCCGACAGTCACCCGCGATTAGCCGGGTGGTTTCACCTTACCCAGAGCAACCAACGCGGCATAGGCAGCAGCACTTATCTCGGGGTCGCTCGATTGTGAGGCTGCGACAAACGCGTTGACGGCATCGGGCGTGTTCAATCGCGCCAGTGAATCAATCATCATTGAGGAAAAAAACTTCTGCTTCATCGCCTGTGCCAGAAAGGGAACCGCAACCGGATCGTCGATCTTCGAGAGTGCATCCGCGGCAACGTCAGCGTCTGAGGCCGATTTCCAATTCTCCACTCGGGTAACCAAACCCGCACAGGCTGATGCAAGCGCGTCTTGGTCGCGCGGAACAACACTCAGGGTCAGAGGAGTTTCGGGGACTTGCAGGTCAGCGGGAGACGAGTCTTTTGAGGGAGGGACTGCCACATCGATTCGGTATTTTCCGAGTTTGTTGAAGGTGAACCAGTCGTCAAGCACAACAGAGCCAACGCTTGTTGTGTACGGTTCTGCTAGGATGGCTTCCCTGAATTGCGCTCCAAATCGAGGAGCAGGTCGCGGTTTTGGCCACACCCGCCCATCCGGGTCCGTCACATTCACCTTGATATTGGCTTTTTCTTCGCCGTAACCGAGTTCAAAATCAGCCTGCTTCGATGAAGAGTTGCTGAGGGTGAACCTGAGTAACACTGGCTCGTGTTGCGTTACGACTGTTTTCTCCAGTGCCACCGCAACGGTGGCGGCTGGAATGAGTTGCGCGCCAGCGTTGCGGGAGGCCATGAGCACACACCCCCCGATGAAAACCACTATCATTGTCTGCTGCAATATTCTGGTCATCGCTTTACCATCCTGCGGGCGCTTTATGATCCCTATCAACTCATTGCCCTGGTATTACATATGTTGAAGTCTGAGAGACATCGCTTCTGGAAACCGTCACAGCCCACTTGCCCTGCGAGTTTTTAAACATTGAATACTTTATAGTCGCAGGCCCGTAGAAGTTGGTCCAAGTGGTGCCGCTGTTGCACGAGTACTGTAGGTATTGAGTCCCGGAGAAGGAGCTCGTCGAGTACGGCTGCACAAACCCCAATTGGGTCATAACATCATTGTCGGTCAAACCGCCACCGCCGAGGTTGCCTGGCGTAGGACTCGTCGGATTTGGAAATCCACTGCCGCTGGCACTCCAACTCGGCCACGGCGGGCTGGGCGGGTAGTAACAGTTCTGTCCGCTGGGGCAGGCTGCGTTATAGTCATTTGGGCCATTCGGAAATGTGACATATTCGCGGCCCTTGCAACTCGACAGGTCGTTGATGTATCCGGTGCTCGATTGCCATGTGATGGTCGCGATGAGGAAGGGTAGCGCGCCCTGTCCCTCGTCGACTG
Source organism: Terriglobia bacterium (assembly GCA_050010335.1). Taxonomy (GTDB): domain Bacteria; phylum Acidobacteriota; class Terriglobia; order UBA7540; family UBA7540; genus Bog-366. The sequence continues at coordinate 3,773 of JBEKLF010000041.1, read as the reverse complement.
CAGAGACTTTGACATTTTTCGGGACGGCTCCCTTCGCTTGGCCCGGGGCAGAATACGCTGGTTCTCCCGGGGCGCCCGGGGGGGGGAGCGAAGCCATTTCCGTTGTACCCGGTTGAGGTTACGACGATGGACGCCGTGTTACCTGGGTCATTCGCGTCAACCGTTACGCTGAATACGATTTGCGTGTCACTGTGGCTGATGATGGCGGGTTGGCCGTCGAGCATTATGCCCGTCACGGAAAGTCCTGGGGTATTCGTCCCGAAATACTCACCGCCCAGGGTGACCGTGGTCGTCGCGCCGCCGTCCCATACATTCGGGCTGACGGAGAGGATCACCGGCGTGCTATCCCCCACGCTAGCCGTGGTCCCACCCTCGACGGGAACGCACGCGCAGGGGTTGCAAACGCCTGTGCAGCACATGTACTGCTCCCAACAGCTCCCAGTGGCGACAATATTGGTTGTGCCGCTTGAGTTTTTTGCGGTGAGCAGTCCCGTTGGGGCGTTGACCGTCGCAATATTCGTCGCGCTGGAACTCCAGGTGACCAATGAAGTCCAGTTCGAATAATAGTACACGCCATTACAATCCATAGTCGAAAGCGTCGCCGCGAACTGAAGCGTGGCGCCCGGCTCTAGGATGGGGGATTGTGGCGTCAGGGATAGCCCCTGGTAGTTCGCCGGGCAGCAGCAACTGCCCGACTGCTCCGGCGTCACCAGTTCGCCGTTGGTCACCACGTCCAAGGTCCCCGTGACCGGGAGGTTTTTCAGGCGCGCCCATAGCACGCTGCCGTCGGTGGCGGCGGCGGGAATCTTGTGGCCCTTAAAATCCGGCTTCTGGGCGTCGCGCAGTTGCCGCAGGCTGATCGCCCGCGTCTCGTGGGCCTTCAGACGCAAGTCTGTGACATGGTAAGTAACGCCGTTCGCTTGCACGCGCAGGCCAATAGGACACTCCTGGTTCCCCAGGTTGCTGAGGTAGAGAATCGACTCGGTTTGAGCGTTCAGGTGCCAGGCATGGGCGCCCGAGCCGGCAAAGTTGTTGCCTGCATTCACCGCGTTACTGCCTACTACACGCACCCCATTTTGTTCGATGCTCGCCACCTCGGCGATGACCGATCCCGGCGCGCCGCTGTACTGAATGCCAATCGAAGCGTATGGAACGGGCGTCGGCGGGCTGGCGCAGGCGGTTGCTTCTTTGATTTGCGATCTGGACTCTCTTCCCGCGAGGTTTTGGGGCGGGTATGGTTTCCGGCAGCGCACGATTCCGCAGGCTGACCGAGGTCAGCCGTCAGCTCCCGTAGCTCACTTCGGAGAATCGCAGACGCAAAAAAGCGACCATGTGCGTCGGCTGCAGGGATTGCATCGGCCCAGACTAATCCCCTCGGCGCGGGATCGCTCTGCATTGCAAGGTCGTAAACTCTTGTTTTCTTAACAAGCTTTTTCCCGACTGCCTTACGAAAGGCGCATAAATAGAGGCATTGGACGGATCAATTGGTCACCCAAGAGAGTTTGGGTTCGGTTGCGGCTCGGCCGCCCTGCGCTTCCCAACCTGCGCCGCCCCGGCAGCCACCTTGGCGGCACCACAAAGCTTACCGACATGGTGTGCGTACTCATTCCGTGAAATGAAAATCAAACGTATTTGGGGTGCCGCAGCGTCGCTCGCGGTAGATCCAAACTCCACGCTTGTTTAAGCGCACAAGCGCGTTCAGGGCACCCTGGATGGTGACGTTTTTCAGGAGAACACTAAGAGGCTTCTCCGGGGGAGAAGGGCCTGGAGGTACGCTATAGAGTGCGCCTCCGGCAAAGACCTGCGTGAGGCCGAGCTTCGCTGCTCCTTTTCGTACCTCGGGCAGGCCGAACAGGTACGCTTCAGCGGTTTGGGTGGAAGCAGCGTCTTTGGAGTCGAACACATCGATGCGAACCCGCAACAGGGCCGGCAGGCCTCCCGCAGGCGCGAGGTTCACCACGCCCTCGTGCACTTCCCACCGGTAGCGGGGATCGGCGGTTGTGATGCTGTCTAAGGCCTCCCTCAGTGTAGGCCCTAGGATGCGAATCGATTTCTTGGGCACTTCCGCGCAGCCCTCTACCCTTGCTTCACCTCCCGGGACGCCCGCTCCCAGCATAGCAACTTGGAAGGCCACGTCGCCCGGCTCTGGAGAGGAACTGAGATTGCTGACCGTTCGCGTCAGCACATCACTCGCCGCCGGAGGTCTTTGGACCGCCTCCTCGGCGAGAGCCACCACGGCTGCGGCAACAACTGTGAGTAACACGGCAAACCAATCTTTTCTCATGACATTCTCCCGTAATCTTAGCCAACTACGGCGTGGTTATGAGAACGTTATCCTTTAACGTCCCGTTAAAGCTTCCCATGCTTATGGAGACTACCGTCGAAAGGGGATATTGGGTTCCGCCAACCGTCACCGTCTGGTTTTCAGAGATGTTCTGGTTGGAGCCAAGACAGTTAGGATACGTGAACCCTAAGAACTGGGTGTCGCTCGTTAGCCCCCCCGCCGCAACATTCACATTTACAGCTTGAGGCTGCTTAAATCCCGAATACGTCGTGCTGAAGTTGGAGAAGGACTCCTGTATATTGTAAGCCGGCTGGAACGCCGCTCCGGTGGTGTCCACGAGTTGGTACATGAGGTTTCTCCTGACGCCACAAAAGCTGGTTGCATGTGTATTACCTGAGCAGTCGACTACAGGTCCGTTTGTAATGATCTGTAAAGCCCCCACTCCTCCGGGCGCGCAAGGCGGGTCGTTGTAGTGCACGAGCCGCGCGGGAACCGCCACGCTAAGTGTGGTCCCTCCTTCAACGGGAACGTTCGCGCAGGGGTTGCAAACGAATCCGCAACACATGTACTGCTCCCAGCCTCCCCCATTGGCGACGATGTTGGTGGTGCCGCCTGAGACTCCGCTGGCCACTCCCGTTGTGGCGTTGACCGTCGCAACCCATGTCGCGCTGGAACTCCAGGTCACGTCGTCTGTCCAGTCGAAGTCATAATAATTGCCATTACAGTCCATCAGCACAAGCGTCGCCTTGAATGGAAGCTGTGTACCCACCTGCATGGAGGGGCTTGCAGGCGTTACCGACAAGCCCTGGTAATTCGGCGAGCAGCAGCAACTGCCCGACGCCTCTGGCGTCACCAATTCGCCGTTGCTTACCACGTCTAACTGTCCCGTGAGCGGGGCATTCGTCAGGCGGGTCCACAGCACGCTGCCGTCGGTGGCGTCAGCGGGAATCTTGTGGCCCTGAAAATCTGCCTTCTGCGCGTCGCGCAGTTGCCGAAGGCTGATCGCCCGCGTCTCATGGGCCTTCAGACGCAAGTCTGTGACATGGTAAGTAACGCCGTTCGCTTGCACGCGCAGGCCAATGGGACACTCCTGGTTCCCCAGGTTGCTGAGGTAGAGAATGGACTCGGTTTGGGCGTCCAGGTGCTAGGCATGGGCGCCCGAGCCGGCAAAGTTGTTGCCTACGTTCTGCACGTAACTGCTCACCGCAAGTTCCCCCCTCTGTTCGATGCTCGCCACCTCGGCGATGACGGAGCCCGGCGCACCGGTGTATTGAATGCCAATCGCAGCGTGCGGAACCGGCGTACTAACGAGCGCCAGGGCGGCGCCCAGCGGAATGTCCATTGTCGCGTAGGGTGACAACGTCAAGGCCGCGAGGGTTGATTGCGCCGGTCCATTTGCGCCGGGATATTCCAGCGTGGGCACGATGCTTTGGGGTGAGCCTGTCAGGTTGCGCGCGATGATGTGCGGGGTATATGTGCCCGTCCCGGC
>JBEKLF010000040.1:0-42878 GCA_050010335.1 Terriglobia bacterium | reverse complement strand
TCACCCTACGACACAGCCGCCACCCGTCTCAACACGCCCCCATTCCTGCGCCCAATTCCCCTCGTCTCGCCGCTCCTGCCTCCCGCCAGCCTCGCGCCCTCCCCCACTGTCTGAATCGCAGCAAGCGCTTTATCAACCCTTGTTGTGCGCGGGCATTGGGGGTAAGATACGTGCCTGAAAGTAAGGTAGTCGCCCTGCCCTTCCTCAAGAGTGTGGTGCCATGAAGACCTGCTTCTGCGGGATTCTTATTTCCTTGTCGGCGTGCTGCTTGTCCATGCCTTGGATGGCATACGGCCAGCAACCTATGGGTGAGGACATCGGCCGTTATGCCATGGAGCAAAAAGCCTGGCCCATTGTGGGGAAAGTAAAGACCGCCCAAGGCGATCCTGTCCGGGGGGCTACGGTGATCGTGGCACCCCTTATCGCCCTGGGTCCCCGAGTTCTCACCACTGATGCGTTAGGAGAGTTCCACACTCAGTTCGTGGTGAATGTCAGGCAAGACCACGAGTTTGGCGTGACCCTATCGGCAAAGAAGAAAGGGTTTCAGACGGCCCATGGGTATGCCGATTTCGACCTTTCCGGTAAACCCTGGACGATTTCGCTTACTTTGCGGGGACCGGATGACGACCTCAATCAGCTCTCTCCCGCGGATTTGATTTCGGGCTTGGCGCCCAAGCTGAAACAACTTGGGCCTGCTGAGGGGCTTGCGGAAAAGAGCGCGAAAGATTACGCGCGGGGCTTGGCCGATTTTCTCGACCATAACAATCCCGAGCGAGCCGTGCCGCTTCTCTCAAAGGTTCTTGCAAATAACCCCACGTGCATCGGGTGCCGGACCATGCTGGGCCTCGCTGAAATGGGATGGTGCGACTGGGACGAGGCCCAAAATACTTTCATCGAGAGTGTGAACGCGACGCTGCACGATCGAACTAAGGGTCGTCCCGAACCGCTGGTGGCATATGGAACGTGGTTAAACTGGCAGCATGAGACGGAAAAGGCGGAAGCGTTTTTCCAGGAAGCGCTCAAGTTCGCGCCCGAGGACCCGCTGGCCCTTCAGGAACTTGGCCGCACAATCCTGGCCTTGCAGCAGCCCGAGGCCGCAAACCCCGTGCTAAAGCGGGCTCTTGCCGCGGGAGCGGGGACGGAGGCGCGACTTCTTTATATCGAATCCTGTCTGGGCGATAGCAAGTCCGATGAGGCTGCCGCCGAAATGAATCGCTATTTGAGCGGTCGCGACGTGAAGACAATGCCCATTCGGGTTCGCCAAGTGTTTGCAAGCGTCCAGAATCGGAAAAAGGTCGAGTCCCTCTTCGCCAAGAACAAGCCGGAAAAAAACCAGGACCACATCGACTTTCTTCAGCACCCTCCCGCGAGCCTGGTCCCCGGACTCGTACCCGCCAAGGACCAGGAACAATTGAGTTCCATCCTCGAGGGAGTGGGCAAGATGGTCGAGGAGTTGGTCAAGACCTACCCGAATACCATGTCTCTCGAAGTGATTCAACAGGAGAAGCTGAGCCGCAAGGGGGTAGTCGGCGAGACGCAGACTCAGAAATTTCGTTACTTGTGCATTGCGCCGCACGAAAGAGAGGGGCCAAGCCTCACTGAATATCGCGCTGATCTTGCGGGAACCGCAGCTATACCGAAGGGGTTGTCCGAAGGATTCATGCTCACCTCCGGGTTTACCTCCGCAGAGTTTATTTTTCATCCCATGTACCGCCCCCAGAGCACCTTTCGTTTCCTCGGGCGGCAGGATGTTAATGGCCGGAATACATTGGTTGTCGCATTTGCGCAGATTCCCGGCAAGGCACGCTTTACCGGAGACTTCCGGAATGGCAATACCGTCGTCACAACCCTTACCCAAGGGCTGGCTTGGATCGACCCTGCCAACTACCAGATCATTCGGTTTCATACGGACCTCTTGGCGCCCCTGCCTGAAATCCGGCTGCAAAAGGAATCCTTGAATATCGACTTCAACGAAGTCCACTTTACCCACGTAAGAGACGCGTTGTGGCTGCCCCAGAAAGTAAGTGTCACCCTGGATTGGAACGGCAGCCAATTCCGGAACCAGCACGATTATTCTAAATTTGAGGTTTTCAACGTTGACGCTACGGAAAAGATTGGGAAACCGAAAACCACCGTAGAGTCTACCCAGGACCCGAAGGAGTCCACCATTTCGCAATGACTCAGGGGATGAGCCCCTTGTCATTGGCGCCTGATAAAGTGTCATGAGCTGGCCTACACCACAGGAACTCGCCCACTACACCTGCTATCGTACGGCAGGCCCTCTCACCATCGATGGCAAACTTGATGAGCCCTCGTGGAAGCTGGCGCCGCGTTCGAGCCGTTTTGTGGATATCGTCACGGGCAAGCCATCGTGGTTTGACTCTCGGGTGGCCCTCCTTTGGGACGACACCTACCTATACTTCGGGTTCACGGCCGAGGAGACTAACGTGTGGGCGACGCTCACCCAACGCGACTCCAAAATCTATGAAGACAACGATCTGGAAGTGTTCATCGCCGGCGAAAATGCCTACTACGAGTTTGAAATCAATGCCCTGAACACCGTTTATGAAGTTTTTTGGATCTGGAAGGACATCTTCCTGCCCGGCAACCGCTACTATGGCCGGCCGGAATTCAATCCCGCTGCTCACCCTACTATGGAAATCTCAGGCATCGGCGGCCATGTGCACCCACGGGGCGAGCGCTGGGGGTTTCTCGATTGGGATTATCCCGGTCTGCGTCACGCCGTGCATGTCGAGGGCGTCCTGAACAAGTGGGACGGAACCGACAAAGGTTGGAGTGCGGAACTCGCCTTTCCTTGGCAGGGTATGGAATTGCTTGCCGATGGCCGCTCGCTTCCACCTCAGGACGGTGACGTGTGGCGCATTGATTGTTCGCGCTTCCAGCAGGTCGGCCCCGACGGCGGGCGGCTGGACCCGAGCCCCGGGTGGACCTGGAACCGGCACGGCCACTACGACTCGCACATCCCCGAGACATTCACCTATGTTCACTTCTCGACTGAGGTAGTGGGAATACAATCGGGAAAAACCTGATATGAACCCGTGGGTCTTGCGGTATAATGTTGTTCAATGTATTTGGGCTCCGGCTTTTGACGTCCCCCCCCTCAGGCATCGTTTCGACAGGGACTGCCATTGCAATCAAGGCCCCTCAATACCTCAAGCCAGAGAAAGGAGGAAACAGGTGTTCCTTTTCTCACTTAAACGGTTTTGCCCGAATTGCGGCAGCAATAACGTACACAGATCCCTGCGCTGGGGAATTATCGAATGCGTGTTTCTTCCTATCTTGCTGACGCGCCCTTATCGCTGTGAACGGTGCGACTTCCGGTTCTTCGGACTGATCTTCGCAGCTCGGAACAAAGGAAAAAAGAGCAACCCAGAGGACAACTTCACAGCGAACCGCCTGAATCCTGAAGGGGATGCGAGCTAGAATTCTGCTCCCCCAACTTCCGCAGCGCTTCCCCGCTCACTCGCATGGTTAGCCACTCCTTCATCACTTTGGCGCCCAGGGATTCGTAGAACGTAATCGCCGGGGTGTTCCAATCTAGTACCTGCCATTGGTACCGCCCGCAGCCCTTCTCCACGGCGACGCGGGCGAGATGCACGAGCAGTGCTTTGCCGATTCCTTTCTTGCGAAACCGCGGCCGCACGAAAAGGTCCTCAAGATAAAGGCCGGGTTTCCCTTGCCAAGTGGAATAGTTGAAAAACCAAAGGGCGAAGCCCGCCGGCTCATCGTCCCACTCCGCAATTTCGACATGAAATCTTGGGTCGCGGGAGAAACCATCGCGCCGCAGATCTTCCGGCGTTGCGACGGCTTCTTCCGGGGCGCGCTCGTATTCGGCAAGCTCGCGGATGAATTCCAGAATCAGGGGAACGTCGTCAAGGGTGGCTTTTCGAATGTTCAGCATGGAGGGATTGTAACCCAGGTCGTTAGGAATCCATCCCCCCCCGCCCCCTTCTGATCTTTATCTTCGGCTAGACACAGGTGATGGGAGATGGGTCATGGCACGGTCTGCAAGACGTGGGCCCCTCCCCCCGGATTGGTCGGAGAATTCACCACATCGCCCTGAGGAGTCATCCAGTGCGTGCCGCCTGTTCCCGCCCAGACCTCGCGTTGCGTACCGTCCACACTGTCGACCGTGAGATCGACTCCCCGGAAGGCGCGCGTGAACCCGTCCACTTGGCTTTGAAACTGCGCCTGTTGCTTCGTAAAACGCGCATGTTCCTGCGCCATATTCGTCTGGAACTGACCGTAGGCGTCGCTTCCAGCCTTCCCGTTGAGCCGAAGCTGTTGGGCCTCCCATTGCTGGTCGATCTCAAAGGTGGCAAGGGAGTGAAGGATCGTCTTCATCGCTTCCGGGGCCTGGTCGATCGGAGTGATAAAGCTATAGAGCCAGGTTACCATCCACACTCCCACCGACTGCATCATGGTTAACTGGGTTTCAGCAAAGACGTAGGCAGCCATCGGGCCTGCGGCACTATCGCACGCGTACAGGACTTCGCCGGCTGTGACCCGGCCCTGAGGATTTTGATGAATGGGAGGAACTTGATTCATCGCCCTAAGCTTCAGGCTTTGGCAGGCGTGCGCAAAGCGGGCCTGCCCATAGAGATCGGCGAAGACCCACCCGGTACGGTAATTCGCCACCACTTCCTTCGCCACACCGTTCGGACTGTACTCCCTGCCTTCTCGCCATCCCAGGTTACGCATGGTCGAGGTCAGAGTGGCAAAAGGAGGCACGTTGGCATCGCCGAAACGAAGGTCGGTCTTGCCATCGGTAGACCTCATGTCCACCATGGCGCGAGGGTCGAGGGGACCAAAGCGGTACGCACCCCCTACGATCTTCCAACCCCGAGGAACTTGTATGGCAAAGGCGTGCTCGGCAGGATCCTCAAACTGCCCCCAGGCAATCCCCGAGGCCGTCCACGAAGCCCCTGGTGGGAGGGCGAATGGACCGCGAGAAACTCCGCTGGATGCACCCAGTAAAAGCAGAGAAATGAGAAGGGTAGTTTGCCTCATGGCTCTCCTCCAAGGCATTGCCAGAATTCACCAAAGTCCTGAGCTTTTCGATAAGCCTGATGTTTAGCCAGTCACTGATCGAGATTATTTTAGCTGTGTTGAGGGGGGGATGGCAATACCAAGAAATGCGCCGCGCCGATACCGCATAGAACTAAGGCCGGGCCGCATGGTCAGGGCCAGTGATGTGCCTCTCCACTACGCTGATCAAAGCGTTGAGACGCTCTCCGGTGGTTTTCTGCACCTCCGCCAGCTCCATCATTTTCTGATCGAAGAGTGCCGAGCGTTCGTCTGATGCCTTCTGCACCTCCGCCAGCTCCATCATTTTCTGGTCGAAGAGTGCCGAGCGTTCGTCTGATGCCTTCTGCGCTTCCGCATGCTCCATCATCTTCTGGTCGAAAAGCGCCGAGCGTTCGTCTGAAGCCTTCTGCGCCTTTGCCAACTCCATCATCCACTTTTCAAAAAACGCCGAGCGTTCGCCCGAAGCCTTTTGCGCCTCCGCCAGATTGCTCAGTCGGTCGTCTAGGCCGGCCGAGCGTACGTCCGAGGCTTTCTGTGCCTCCGCCAGCTCCATCATCCACTTCTCGAAAAACGCCGAGCGTTCGTCTGAAGCCTTCTGTGCCTCCGCCAGATTGGTCTGTCGGTCGTCAAGGCGGGTGAAGCGATCGTCGCTGATCTTTATCGACTCTCTCACGACTACGGCAAGGTCCGCCACGGAAATCCGGAGGTCTGCCACCGAAACCCTGAGGTCCCCCACGGAAATCCGGAGATTATTGGTGCTGGCTTCAGAACGCGCCAGATTGGCTTCGAACTGCGCCTGCATTTGCAGGATAAATTCAATTTTCTTGTCCATTTCGTCAAGCGTCATAGTGCGTCCTCGGGCTTAGAGTCTTCTCACGGCCGACTCCGTAATCAGGTTACCATCAACCCCACCAAAAAGAAAACCAACCTAGCGCCCGTGCCCTGAGCCAGATGTTCGCTGGTGAAGTTAGCCCGCCCCTGCCGGGGCTGCGGAGCGGTCACCCACAAGGCGACGGTTGACACAAGCCCGCCGCGCTGGTTAAATGACATCCCAATTCAGGAGGTGAATCTATGTTGACGCGGCGAAATTTCTTGGGAAGTGCGCTAGGAGGTGCGGCAGTGGGAGCGGGACTCGGATCTCGGGAGCTATTAGCGGCAGGAGGGCTCGCCTGGCCGGGGCCCATCGGCCTTGAGCTCTATACGGTTCGTGAACTATTCGCCAAAGACCCGGCGGGAACCCTCAAGCAAGTTGCCGCCGCAGGTTACAAGGAAGTGGAAGTCGGGCCCAGCGTAAAGCCAGCTTCGCTCAATCCCGACCTGCGGGCCGCTGGCCTCACCGCTCCGAGCGGCTATTTTGATGTGCCGGCAACGATCGAGGGTTGGAAGTCGACTGTTGAGATGGGCAAGAATTTTGGGCTGCATTACCTGGTGGTTGGGGATAACCCGCATCTCGACGCCGATGCCTGGAAGCGCCGGGCGGACCTTTTCAACCAATGTGGAACTCTTTCCCTCAGTGCCGGAATGCAGTTCTGCTACCACGCGCACTTTCGCGAGTTTGCCCCCTTGGGTAACACCTGCGGCTACGACATCATGCTGACGCAGTGCGATGCGAAGCTGCTGAAAATGGAGATGGACGTTTTCTGGGCCACCTATGCGGGCGTCGATCCGGTGTCGTACTTCGAGCGTTATGCGGGCCGCTTTCCGTTGCTCCACATTAAGGACCTCAAGAAGGGCTTTAAGGGAAGCACCACGGACGATCCTTCGGACAATGGCCCGAACCCATTCTACCCTGTCGGCAAGGGCAGCATCGATTGGCAGAAGATTTTTGCCCATGCAAGCAAGGCTGGCGCGAAGCATATTTTCGTCGAACAGGACCGCTGCGACGTGCCGCCACTGGAATCCATTAAGATTAGCTTCGACTACCTGAAGAACCTCCGCATGGCCTGAGCGCGGGCATTAATTCTCCCGGCCCGGTGGCGGGGTTTCGCGTGTTACCGTCCCACTTGCGGGCACCACCCTACCCCCGGCCCAGAAGTGGGACGCGGTCCGCCAACGTGCTACACGGCGGGACACCTCATGCTGGGAAGGGGGCAAAATGTCTATTTTTCCCCTTGTAATCCTCCCTTAACGGAGCGACGATATTACTCGTCTCGTCACAATCCCCTAAGGAGTGCGCGCCACTCGTAGATCGAGCTTGGGTCTCGTCGATCGGCGAAAGGGCTGGCGTCGATTGCACAACGAAAAGCTCGGAATGCCTGGCGGCCGTTGATGGCGCCATTCGCTGATGACGCGATGGCTTCGGCAGGCTTGTGACCACTGCCTCTCGGGGGGGATGTGGCAAGAAGGATCTGAAATCTGACAGGAGGAGGTTACGACTTATATGAAACGCATGTTGGGTTTATTGGTCGTTGCGTTTGTAGTGCTCTCGTTTGGTTTCCCGGTTTCCACTCGGGCCCAGAACGGCCCGGGACAGCTTCGCGGTGCTCAGGGGCACGTGGTGATCCCTTTATCCAACAACCATACCCCTGCGGACGCAGGTATTCGCTCCCACACCAACCTGCGAATCTTTGTGCCCGACACACCAATCACTCCCGACGAGTTGCCTCCATATGCCGGATATGCTTATGAGACCCCGGCCTCACTCGGCTGCATCTACGGACTAGTCCCGGCCTCGCCCGGGTGCAATCCCAACACCACCACGGTGAATCCCAGCGGCGGGAGCCAGACCATTGCGATTGTCGATGCCTATGACTACCCGGCTGCAGCCTCCGACCTTGCCGTCTTCTCCGCGCAATTCGGCCTCCCTGCCCCCAATGCCTCCAACTTTACGGTTGTCTACGCCAGCGGAACCGAGCCGCCATCGGATCCCACGGGCGGATGGGAAAGTGAAGAGGCCCTGGACATCGAACAGGCCCACGCCATGGCCCCCTACGCCCACATCTACCTTGTGGAAGCCAATTCCAATTCCAATTCCGATCTTTATCCTGCCGTGCAAGTGGCTGCCAATTACGTGGTTTGTGGGAAAAGTGCTTGCCCTCATGGCGGACCTGGTCGAGGAGAAATCAGCATGGGTTGGGGGACCTCGGAGTATAGCGACGAAGCGTCCTCTGACTTTTACTTCCGCCACGACGGCGTGGTGTACTTTGCCGCCGCCGGTGACGCGCCTGGGACTTTTTATCCCTGCGTGTCTCCGAACGTGGTGTGCGTCGGCGGGACGAGTACGGCCCGAAGCATTTTTACCGGCAACTTCCTTTATGAAGTTGCCTGGCAAGAGGCCGCCGGAGGTTTCAGTTACTATGAACCTCGTCCGTTCTACCAGAACTCGATTAGCTCAATCGTGGGGCCAACCCGCGGTGTGCCTGACGTAGCCTTTGACGGCGACATCAACACCGGAGTGTGGAATTACGACAGCGTTCCTTACGAAGTCGCGCCCGGCGAGTTCGAGCCCGGCGGGTGGTTCATTGATGGCGGTACGAGCGTCGGCGCCCCCTCGGTGGCCGGCATCGTGAACGCCGCGGGCCACTTTTACGACTCTTCGTTTGCGGAGCTCGAAACGATCTATTCCCACCATCCCGGCGCACCCGGCTTCATGGACATCCAGAGGGGATACTGCGGTCCTTACGTGACCTTTGCCGCAACCCCCGGTTGGGATTTCTGCACGGGAGTGGGAAGTCCTTTCGGCTATAGAGGAAAATGACCCTTCGCCGCTTCGCGGCTTTTTGGATTACGCGGCCGGCACAGATTGTGCGTGCATGCGAAGCTTTAGAGTGCGGCAGCTTGCTGCCGCTTTCCTCCCCGCGAGCTTGCTCGCGTGATTTCGCCCGCGTGCATAATTCCACGCCAGCAAGCTGGCTCGCGCAAAAGCGGCAGCAAGCTGCCGCACTCTAAAGCTTCGCACAGCAGGTCTTACTGTGCCTGCAAGGTGATCGGGACCGCCGCCGGTCGGACGTTGCTCCCTTTCACGGTGAATTTCCCTTCGATCTCTCCCTTAAGTCCCCGAGGCACGAGGATTCGTGCGTCGATCGCCTTCACCTCTCCCGGCAAGAGGTCGAAATAGTTGTCACTGTACGCCACGAGATACGGAGTCTTCGTGGACTCACCGTCCCACGCCGCTGACATTCTCACCAAGTGCGCATAGTGGCTCCGGTTCTCGATGCTGAGGCTCACATGCGCCTCATCTCGCGAGACTGTGGCGGCAATACTATCGGGGATCTTCAACTCCGCTTCCATCTGTTCCTTCAATGTCTGGAAGAGAGGTTTCTCCCGCGCCGATAGAATCTGGCCGTACTCCACGCCCGGTTTTTCTCCTGTCACCTCCGCCATCATGCGCATGAACAAGTCAAAATATGCTTTGTTTTCCGGATTCAGGTACAACTCCTGGTCGAGCATGTAGGGGTATACCACTTTGGGGTTCCAGAGAGCGTGGTCCGGCATGTATTCCGGCGTGAACCCCGTGAACACGAGCGTTCGTCCTTGCCCGTAGTGCCCTTCCACCAGCAGTGGTTGACCCGAGATTGTCATGAGTTGCGTGTTTCCCGCCTTTAACTCAACCTCGTTGAATCCGGCCACCCCGTACTTTTTCAGCAGGCTCGTATCCCATCCCGCGCTTGGGTCGGTTGCGCCAATCTCTTTTACCCTCCCCGCCCCCAACTCACCGGCTCTCTGCGGTGCTCCGGATTCTCCGTAGACCAAATCATTCTGCGTTCTGAGATTCACCGGTAGCATTTCTGCCAGCGGAGTGAACTCCAGGCACGCTCCCTTGCCATAACCTCCGTGGAAGCTCCCCGGTCCGCCGGTATGGATAAAATTCAGTCCTTCATTGACCGCCCGTTTTAGCCCCTCCGCTTGCTCCCTGCTCAAAACCTTCCAGAGGGAGTCGAATGACGCCAGCCAAACCACGTTATAGCTATGCTTGAGTGCCGCGGAATCCTCCAGAGCTTTCAGTTGGAGAAAGTCTTCTTCGTCGATTTCCTCCACTTTCATTCCCATCGCCCGCAGCATCTCGACCACCGGCACCGTGGAGCTTCTCTGTCCGATCACCAGCACCCTTGCCGGTTTCACCAAAAGCTTTGGCGTCACCTTGATATAGGTCCGGTTTTCCGCTTGCAGCTTGCCTCCCACCTCCGTTGCCTGCCCTTTCAGCACATACACTCCCGGTGTGTCAGGCGTCACCCAGTCTACTTCCCCTACTTCTTGACTCGCGTCGCCCGCCACCGTTGCCTGGAAGTCTTTGCTCCAAACCTTCTGTCCTTCGAGGTCATCGATCTCGCACTGCACCTTCACCGGCACTTCGCGCCGATGCTCGTTCGCGATCCAAACGGGGATTTTCAACTCCGTTCCCGAAACCTGAGACTCCAGCGCGCGCTCGTAGGCAAAGTTCAAATCAAACTGCGCCTCCGACTGTTTCAAGAAGTAGTAAGCCATTTTGGGAATGCGGTTGTAATCGATAATTTCCCACTGGATACCCGGGGTAACCTCCATGTAGGCCCAGAACCTAATCCCATTGATGGGATTGTGCATCTTGCGGCGGTAGGCCTCCGTGGCGTATTTCATGATGAAGGCCTGGTAGAGTTGTGAGTCATCCACAAATTCCTGCGCCGTCCGGATATTTCGATCGACGAACTGGTTGGTGTAACTTAAAACGCCGGAGAATCCGGCGTACTCAAAGCTGGTCAAGTAAGAATAGGCCGGAACGCTGATGGGCAGGTTATACCATTGAGGCAGAGTCCGGTTCTTCTCACTCCAGAGATCCTCGGGCGACAAGAATTTCTCCAAACTCTCGAGCGCCGGCAACGCCAGGCTGCCATATTCGGAAACAAAACCCGTAACGGCGTTGAAGTGCTCCTGGTAACCGCCTCCAAAAGAACCCATTCCCGCGTTCGCCATCCAGAAATGCTGTTCTCCTAAGTCACACAGGCTGGGTTGATAGATGGCGCCTGCATCTAATTTGGTAACCACTTTCCCCACCTCATCGGAGAAGCCTTGATAGTCGTAGCTGGCAAAAGATACCGAACCCGCGCCCCAGCCCCCGCCGTCTTTTGCATGGGCCTCCGCAAAGGTCGCCCACTCGATAATCGAGGGATGGTTGCGCAGCGCCACCACGATTTCGCCAACCTGCTTAAGGGCAGATTTTACGAATGCTTCGTGACGGGGGTAAGATGGGTCGAGCGGTTGCATTGGCCCGAATTGACCAAAGGGAAGTTCTGTAATCAAAAGAATCCCCATCTGGTCGCACAGATCATAGAAAATCGGCTTCTCGATAACCGTGAAGTTCACCAGGTGATTAAGATTCATCGACCGGTACATCACCAGGTCTTTGGTGTAAGTTTCCTCCGACGGTATGCTTCCGAAGTAATCCGACATCGGGTACCAGGAGCCCTTAAGAAACAGCCGCTCGCCGTTTAGCCAGTAACTCATGTCAGGATGGCGTTCGATGGTTCGAATTCCGAATTTGGTGATCCTGGTGTCTTGCCCCGCACTGCCCGGCGCGGAGATGGCTGTGGTCAACTTGTAAAGGTCCTGCTTCCCCAAATCCCATGTCCACCATAAGTGCGCATCCTTCACCGTCACTTTCTGCCGGAAGGTGTTTTCCCCCGGATGAAGCATCAATGTTTCGCTGGGCAAGGTCAGGGCAGCTCCGGAGAAGTTCTCGGGCTCGATCTTCAGTTTCAATTCCGCCGTGACCTCGTGCGCCTCATGGTTCTTTATCGTTCCGGTAATTTCCAGATTGGCGCTGGAATCCTTGCCCACGGCTTCCGTCCGAACAAACACGTCGTCCACCACGGCCCGGCCTGACACGAGTAATCTTACGTCGCGGAAGAGCCCCATGGGAAACGCGGCGTTTCCATATGCGGGAATTCCGCCCCAGTACGGACCCAAAACGTAAGGCGCATACGGCAGGGATATTTCATTGGGGTCGGGCATCATCCAGTCGCCTTTCAGATATTCCCCAAATCCCCGCCCCGTCGGCATCCACGGGCAAGTCACCTTCACGACCAGAGTATTTTCTGCGCCCAACCTCACGACAGAACTCACGTCATAGGAGAAGGCCTCGTAAGCCCCTTCGTGTCCCCCCAGTTCCTCCCCGTTCAACCACACCGTGGCGTAATAATCCACGCCTTCGAACTTCAACCGCAAAAGTTTCCCGCCATCCTCTTTCGGCACGACGAACTGCTTCCGGTACCACCACTCTTTTTCATTTATGGTGCTCAACTCTTTGGTCTGGTAATACCGGTCCATCCCTTCCATCCCCAATTGCAGTTGCACTTCGCCCGGCACGGTCACAACGCGATAGTCGCGATCATCAAAAGTCGCAGAGTAGGCTTTCTGCTTCTCACCTTCGCCCATGGGGTAGGACGCCAACTTCCAGTCTCTCCCGCTCAGCAGAACCTCATGCGAGGCGGCGATGGAAGGTTGCGCGTTTTGGGTCTTCCCGGTCACCGGGAAAATGGACAGCAGTAAAATCAGGATAACAGTGGATGTAGTGCTTCGCATGTGTCACTCCCAAAGTCGCCCCTTTGAGTCTCAGAAGAACTTCACGAGGCGTACACTCCGTACTTTTCCACGAGTTCGCCCACGCGGCGAACGCGACGCTCCAAGCCATCGGGAGGAACCTGGTCGGCAACCCCCAGCACGTAGCGTGGTTCGGAGCGCATAACCTCCAGCACATGGCGGACGTGGGCGTCAAACTCCTCGTCGCTCACGAGGCCGGTAAAAAACACTCCCGGCAGGCCGCCCCAAAGGATCGTGCGCGAGTTGCCGCTCATCTCCGCCCACTTCTCGATTTCCAAATCACCCGCCGGAGCAGGTGTAAGCGCCTCGATAAACGTGAGGCTGGTCGAACACGTCTCACGCAGCAAGCCTTTCAGGGTCCCATCCAGGTGAATGCAGGAATACTTCCCGGCCTCGTGGATGCGCCGCGCCCAGGTCTCTTGATAATCGCGCATGAACATTTCGTAAAAGGTCTTCCCCACGCACTCGGAGGAGAGGTTTTCCGGGATCATCAACACTTCGGCGGGACTTTCGAGGGCGATGCTCGCCGCCGCATCGTGAGAGCGCCGGACCACATCCAGGGTCTTGCGAAATTCCTCCCCCGCATCGCCGAAGATTTCAAAAACCGTCGTGACCCCCGCGTCCAGGGCAATCAACTGCATCAGCGGGCTCTTGGGCAAGTAGCAGAGCACCATTCCCATGTCGCCCACCTGCGCGCGCCGCCGCCAGGCGAAGGCGTAGTCCGGCACGTAATGCGTGTTTTCGTGGAAATAGCGGTAGGCGCGCAGGTCGGCGGCCGATTTCACCAGGTGCTCGGTGGGTGCCTCCGCGAACGATTCGGGAAGCCACGTCCAGGTCTCGCTCAAGTTTCCGCACGGCGTCTCGATTTGGCGGCGCCGCAGGTTTCCTTCGGTCCATTCCCGCACCCGGCAATGCTCGGTGATGGCCCGGAAGGGGAAATAACCTTGCAGGTAGAAGCCCACCCCCAAGTCACGGTGCCAGTCGATGTAAGCGTCACTCTGCTTGAAGTCCTGGGGCTTCTCGCCCCGGCCGATCAGTGCCGTCGCCCAATAATCCAGATCACCAAACCACGGCACAAGATCGGGCTTCTGCCCGTTCAGAATTGCCAGCACTCTTTCCCGGGGGGTCATGGATACCTTTTCTCTAAAACCTTATGCACAGCAGAGGCGCGGAGCAGTAAAAGAAAACCAAGAGGCGAAGGGCAAAAGGCAAATGTGAGAGTCCCATATTCAAACGCGGATTTCCGTTTTCGTTCCTCGGACGGCGGGCATCGTACACCCGGCCACCTTTGGATGCAAGGTCCGGTCGAGTTTTGGTCGGATGCACGACATAAAAAAGGAGATTGTCGTAGCGCGGGCGTCCCGCCCGCTGTGACGGGAGCGTCCCGCTCCCGTGGGAATGCGCGGGCAGGATGCCCACGCCCCAGCGGGCGGGACGCCCGCGCTACGTACAGGGGTCTCCGCTTTCATTTTTAACTGGCGCACCCGTTTTGCTCGGATGGCTTTGTGGGAGAGAAACCGGGGAGTGTATACGGGATCTACTAAGGGAAAAGGGCAATTCCGGTCAACTCCAAAACAAGAGGTTATCAATAATGACGACCAAGGGTAATCTCGCAACAATGCTCGTCGTCCTGACCCTGTTCGGATGTTCGGGAACGCAGCAAAGATTGGACGCGAGCGGCCAGGAGGGTAAGAGTATCGCCTCGTTGAGCGGCACGCGTGTGGAATACATCACTGATCCTTCCATGAACAATATGAACGCGATCGCGGTGACGATTCCGGAGAAGTGGCACTTTCAGGGAGTGCCGTTCCAGGGGGGCAGCCTGCCGAGTCTGCCGTTTTTTGTGTTCCGGGCGTCGAGCCCGGATGGCTTGAGCTTTGTCGAGCGGCTGCCGCGCCTGGGTTGGATCTGGGGAAGTGGACCGAAAATGCCGCAAAAGTCGCCGGGCTATTTAGTGGTCCAGGGTCCCATGAACGCGCAGGGGTTTCTGAAGTACCTTGCGGCGACGCTGAAGGTTGAGTACGTCGAGGACGTGCCGATTGCGGCGGATGTAGTTGCGGCCCGGCAGAAATCGGCGCTTGCCAGCGATAAGGATTATGACTTCTTCAAGGTTACGAACACGCGAGATCAGGCTTCCGCCAGCAACAGAACCAGATGGCGATGGCGCAACTCCAGGCGCAACACGCGCAGTTTGAGCACGACCAGGCCGTGCGGCAACAGATGCATGAGGAATTTATGGCGACCATGCAGCGAGGAGCGGACCTTTCGATGGCGCGCGCCCAAGCGAGCATGAACGCGCGATCGACGGCAGCTTCCGATTGGGTGGACTATGCGCTGAACCAGAGGACGGTGGTGGATCCATCCACTGGACAACTCACCAAGGTATCGAGCTCCTACACCTACACGTGGAGGGACAGCACCAGACAGCACATCTACCAGACGAGCGACCCGAATGCCAATCCCAACGGCACGATGCCGGGGAATTGGACCAAGCAGCAGTGGGTGCATGGCGATGGGACGATGTAGGGGATGCACCACCGCTTCATCATGTATACACTTAAATTACAAATGCTCTAGATGACTGAGTTTACGCCCCACCCGATGAAATAAAAATACTTCCGTATGCGGGTGCGACAGAATGTCCGAAGTTCATTTATGACTGAGGATTAGCGGGCATTCTCGGATTATCCACAATAGGGGACGTCAAGGAGAGTTAGCATCCACAGATTACGCAGATTTCAGAGATTCAAGAACTGATAATGTGAAAGAATCCAAAGACGGGCGAATTCACCTTGCATAGCCCGTTGAGAATTGGGGTCCGGGCACGCCATGGCGCGCCCGGACGACAATTCTTTCAAAGCTTCATCTGCGTGATCTGCGCAATCTGCGGAATCACTGCACGGTCACGTTAACCGTGATGGAATGCGAATCGCTTCCACTTACCCCTTTCACCACGATGGGGTAGGTGCCCGGCGGCGTTGGCGACGAAGTGGCCGTCCCGCTCAGGCTGACGCTCTGTGGGCTGCCGGTGGCGTTGTCGGCAATGCTCACGGATGCGCTGCGCGAACCCGTTGCCGTCGGCGCGAACGTCACGCTGATCGAGCAGGTGCCTCCAGCCGCTACCGTGGCGCCCGCGCAGGTGTCGGCGGTCTTCGAAAAGTCGCTGGCATTCGTCCCGCCAATTGTGACCGTCGAGATGGTCAGGTTGGCGTTGCCGCTGTTGGTCAGAGTCACGCTTTGCGCTGTGCTGGTCGAGCCCACACTCTCCGAGCCAAAAGAGAGCCCGGAAGTGGGCGAAATGCTGACCGCTGGCGTGAGAGTGGGAGGTGGCGTACCCCCACCGCCGCCTCCTCCGCAGGCTGCCCATACTCCCACCACAAGAAGAGTGGTCGCGAAAAGCAAAGCTGCGGGGCGCCGCCGCATTGCGGACGAACTGAGTAGCATGGCCAGAGCCAACATCCCTGCCAGCAACCCGAGAAATCCCACCGGCAAGCGATGACTCGGGGGGACTCTCCGATGCAGGGCGGGTGGTGCGCTCGAGGAACCTGTGGTGGTAATGGTCAGCACATCGGTGACTGCCGAAGCAGCGGTAGGGTTGACGGATGAAGACGCTAATGTGCAACTAGCTCCCGTTGGGCAGCCACTCGCAACGGATAGGTTGACGGTTCCGGTGAATCCATTTTGTGATGAAACGTTAATCGTCGTGGTCCCCTGTTGGCCGGGCGCCGAAATAGTGACCGCAGTGGGATTTGCTGACACGCCAAAATCGGTGACCGCGAGGGAAGTCGCGGACGAAGTGGAGGTCGCGTAGTTGATGTCGCCGCTATATTTTGCGGAGAGGCTGAGATTGCCCGATGTCAAGGTTGTGGTGAGAACGGCTTGCGCTGCAGCAGGCACAAGAGAATTCCCGCTGATAGATGCGGCACTACCAGATACCGTTACCGGATTGCCGAGCGGGGAGCCATTATTCAGAAGTTGCATCGTTCCGGTCGGAGCAATCCCGCTGCTCGTCGTCGTGAGCGTCGCGGTAACGGTTATTTGGGTCCCTGCTGTCGCTGACGATGGCACGCCGCTGGTCGTTGTCGAAGTCTGTGCCTGGGTAATCGTAATCGGAAGCGTGGCAGAGGTGCTTCCAGCGTAGCTAATGTCGCCCGGGTATTTGGCCACGAAGGAATACTGGCCGGCGTTAGCCTGGATGGGCTGGTCCTCCGCATACCCTTGGCTATTCAAGGTAAAGCTTCCGGTAACCGTGCCATCCTGGTTGGCGGGCGCCGGAGTCAGGGTCAAGGTTCCCGTCGGGCACGGGTAGGAAATCGCTTGTTGGATGCCGCTGGAATTCGCAGGGGCGCACGACAGGCCGCTGCTGTTGGTCACATCGAAACGCATAATGTAGGGTGAGCCGTACGCTAAAGTGGTGGCGGTGGTGTCGTAAACAGGCTGCCCGCTACTGAGAAAGGTGACCAGGCTGATGACTGTCTTGCTGCTTTCCGTGCTCACCTTGACTGCGACCGGGATCGAGTCGCTCGCCGCGTAGGTTCCATTACCGGCGTAATGCGCCGTCACATTGTAAGACCCGCCGGGGAGCATGATGGTGGAGCTCGAAACGCTGCCGCCGCTCAGGGTGAAGGGGCCGATGCCGGTATTGTTATTCGAAGCGGTGCCGGCCTGCGCGATGAGGGAAACATCGCCCGCTGGCGTGCCGCTGCCGGAAGCAACACCGATGGTGAAGTCGACCGGCTGCCCGTGCACCTGCGTGATGGGATTGGTGGTGGGAGTAGTAGAGAGTGAAAGGGTCGTCGTGGTCGTAGTGAAATTGGATTTCCAATTGTTCACCAAATTCGCAACGTTGACGGAACCTAACCCCGTGGCCAAGTCATAGCCGGCGGTGGCGGGGTAGGCAATTGAACTAGGGCTGCCGTATACCATGACGCCGTAGTCGCCGGAGATGGTGTTGCTACAATTCAGCGTCCCCCCTTCACAGATTACCGAGTTGTTACCCACCGTTATGTCGTAGAAGATACAACTCGAGCTCGTTGGGGGTGCCGTACTGGAATTGCAGCTTGCCCCGGTTGGCGCCGCCATCGGGTAGAGTACGTAGTTGGCATTTCCCTGGCGGCCGTGAGCTTGGTTGACCATCGCCATGATGCCTGCGAACGCTTGTACTGCCGCCGAGGTTCCCGAACCAGCTTGAAAGTCCGTGTAGGGAGCGTTCAGATCGCAGGAGGTCGAACTCCCCCCGCTTGCGGCGTTGGCGTCCATCTCGCAAATTACATAAAAACTGCCATTCAGGCCGTTGCCTGCAAACAGAGACAAGTCCGGGATGTCCCGTGCGCTGTCATTGGGCACGCCCGCTCCGCTCTGCCACGAAGGCTTGGAGTAACCTCCACTACAAGTGAAGGGAGGGTAGCCGTTCGTTAAAGTGGGAGTGATGCAATTGCTGGACCCGCCGCCGCCGGCAACCAGGTAGAGACCACTACTGAGCTCGGTGGACGAAGGCGGCGGAGTGCAGCCGAGCAAGCCCGAGGCCGCGCAGGAATCGTTCCACGTGCTCTCGGGTATGTAGGATTTGGCGGAAGACTCGGACGGGGAAGAGTTCGTCTGATTCCAATAGGTGGCGATACTGCTGACGTCGTTGAAATCCGTTCCACCCACCGCCACGTTGAAGGGCGTGGAAGCCTCACCGCTCACGGCTAAACCATATTGGGCATACGTTTCGCCCGCGTTCGCGCTGTCACATCCCGCCGGGCCGGAATCCCCCGCGGCCATCAGAACCGTGATGCCCTGGGCGGCGGCCTGCTCCCAGAGGGTAGAGTAGAACTGATTGCCACCCGTGCCCAGCCCTGCCTCGCACCCGCCGTAACTTTCGCTCATGACGGGCGCCAGGTTGTTATCAACAATATAGACCGCGGAGAGATCGATGCCGGCGGTCGTCTCGGTGGTTTCCGACACTACAAGATCAATCGTTGCCCCCTTGGCGACCCCTCCAGACAATTGGACGTCGAGGTCCGCTTCGGTCTCCTCGCCGTCCAAGAGGATTCCGGGGTCGGGACCATTCAAAATGATGTTGGGCGGGTTTGCCGGAAGGCCGAACATGGCGCGAAAGTCCGCCACGTCCTGGGGATTGATATTGGTCTCGCCGACCACGGCGATGGTTTGCCCCGTGCCGTCTATGGGAGTAGCAGCATTCCAAAGCGGTAGCACGTTATAAATTGTGGCGAAATCGGAAGGGCCAAGGGCAAGCCAATAGCACCCACTGCTTCCGTTAGAACAAGTAACAGGAAAGGTAAACAGCGGCTCCACCGCGCCCGTTGCCTTGGACCGCCTAAATGTTCCCAGGTTCTCGTGTAGAGGCTTTCTAGGGAAGTTGTTGAGCGAGGCGAAGCCCGCCACCACGGGTGCGAGAGCGGCGGGTATCTGCGGGTCGCTGGTGTTGGCCCAGTGGTCCTGGCCGTTCACGCGGAATTTGTGAATCTCCGTTCCCAGAACTTGCCGCACCAACCCTGCCGTGCCGGAAAACTCGATAACCGTGCGGCCTGCTGAAACCTTTGTCACTCCGAAGCCCTGAGACGCCAGCCAATCGGTGACCGCGTGAAGGTCGGAGTCGGCAGGGCCAAATTGCTGCCCGAACTGCTCCGGAGTCAGCCATAGGTGAAACTGCGCGGACGACTTCACCTGCTGGTCGTCAAGCAGCTTCCGCAGGGCGGTTTCCTGGTCAGCGCCGCGCTGTAAGACCAGCAACATACGCTCCATGGGCAAATCATCGGGCGCCACGCCCTGGTCAAATTCCGGCCGCGCCAGGGGGTGGACGTTGCCGTGGAGAGTAACGAGGTTCTGCATGTCGACTGCTTCGGTCACGCGGGCGCGCACAACGCTGGTTTGCCCCGCTGAGGTGAGAGGGAACAGCCCAAGAGAAACTGACAAAATGGCTATCGAGATAAGAAGTGAGTGTGAAATCTTCATAGGTCCCCTAGCAGGAAAAGCTGGCTTCCCAATCGTGGCAAAGCACTGCCGATACTCCAAAGCCACAATCTGAGTTCAGGCAGTGTACACCCCCGCCGAACGAATGCAAATGGCACCGCGATCGGGGGCGACAATTTATCCGAATTTCATTTTGGGGTAGAAAGCCATGGCCCGTCGAAGCGCGCCTTGGCGGACCGCGTCCCACCCTGGACCCGGCCTCGAGATTATGCCCACATGGGACGTTGCCGGCACGCTTCGCTTCGACGCGCCGCGCGGACCCTCCCCGCGCCGTCGCCAACTTTCGGCTCGGGCATTTGCGCAAATTCAAATTTCCCCGCGGCGCGCGGCGTCGGCAATCCGATCCGCAGCGCGAAAGGCAAGGGCTTCGATGGTCATGGTAGGCTGTCCGCGCCCGGAGGTCACAAAGCTGCTTCCGTCGCAGAGGAAGAGGTTGGGAACATCGTGCGTGCGATGGTCGGCGTTCACCACAGAAGTTTTCGGGTCGTTCCCCATGCGGCAAGTTCCCAGCAGATGCACGGCCCGGGTTTGCTCTTGAACGGGCTGCGGCCAAACGTGAGTCGCAGGGCTTGCGGCCAAAAGCTCCAGCGCGCGGTCTTGCAGATACTTGACCGTCTTGAGGTCGTCGGGATGGTCTCGATACGTCATGCGAAGCGCGGGCAGGCCCCAGGCATCCTTCAAATCAGGGTCGAGGGAAAAGCTGTTGTTTTCCACGGGCAGCGAGGTCGCGTGGCACGTCACAAACATCGAGTGCGAGAAGGTTTCGGCCAGCCAGTTCTTGTAAGCCTTGCCCCAGCGCGGAACCTCGGGGGGCACGGCGCCGAGCGCGAAATTAATGGGAGTCCGCCCAAAGCGCGCGTCGAGTCCCCCGCCGCCATAAAAGCCCAGCTTGGGATCGATCTCGTAGAAATCATGAAGCACGCGGCTGACGGCGGCGCTGCTGTAATCGTTGAGCGGCTGCTCAAAAGCCGCCAGCACCCCGCTATAGCCATTGATCATCAGATGCTTTCCCACCAACCCGCTGGAATTCGCGAGCCCTTGGGGGTACCGTCTGGAGCTGGAAAGCAGAAGCAGGCGAGGCGTCTCGGCGCCGTTGGCACTAAGAATCACCGCTCGGCCCTTCTGGAAATGCTGCCGGCCCCGGCCATCAAAATAGGCAACACCCTTGGCGCGGTCATGGCGATCGGTTTCCACCCGGAAAGCGTAACTGTGAGTGCGGATTTCGCACCGGCCGGTTTGTTGCGCCACAGGAATGACACTCGCGAGCGTGCTAGACTTCGCTCCCACCTCGCACCCGAAACCCAGGCAGCGCCCGCAATGGATGCATCCCGCCCGGCCCCGGTAAGGTTGGGAAAGAATGGCCATGGGGGAGGGAAAGGGATGTAAGCCGACCTTCCACGCGGCGCGCTCAAAGATGACTCCCGAGGATTTTACCGGCAACGGGGGCAGAGGGTAGGGTTTGGAGCGATAGGGATCAAAGGGGCTGGCACCGGCGAGTCCCGAAACTCCGACCTCCCATTCCAGCTTGGTGTAATACGGCTCGAGGTCCGCGTAGGTCAGCGGCCAGTCTGCGAACGCCGTGCCCGCCACCGGTCCGCGGCGGCTGCGCTCGATGAAATCGATTTCGTGGAACCGCCAGAAGTTGGCCGTAAAGTGTACGGTGCCTCCGCCCACGCAACGACCGTAGATCGCTGAGAGTTGCTTTTCGGCTTTGTCCTGCGGGGTCTTCCGGAAGGTCTGCGGCTGCTGTTGGGAGTTGTTCGTCAGGGTGTGTTCCTGCGACTGGGCGATTTCATCGTGGCCAAACTCGCTGGGGGGAACCCACCGCCCTTGTTCGAGTACCACCACCTTGAAGCCTGCCGTTGAAAGTTCCTTGGCCAGAACTCCGCCCGCCGCGCCGGAGCCGACGATAACAAAGTCCACTTCTTCCGACGGCTTGTAGGTGACTTGGGGATTCATTGCCTGCCTTCGCGCCCTAAGGGGCGCCTTCACATCGCCCCGGGCAACGCCGGGGTCACTTCTCCTTGGGGGGCTGCCAGCCGGGATAGTCGCGGTCGTAATAGCCAAAGGGCGGCGCGAATGTAGCGTTATCATCGAATCCGATCAGCTTCCACCCTACTCCGCCGCGATTGCCGCCGCGTGCGGGGTCGGCGAGAAAACCCATGACGGTGTGCGAGAAAATCAACTCGAAGATTGGTTGTCCCTCCAGCGCTTTCAGCACCGCATCCTGCTGTTCCGGAGTGGCCTGGGAGAATTTCTTTGAGTCCGGGAACAACTCTCGGGTCTTGGCCTGCAAGACGGGCAACCCCTTTTCGTAATCACCTCGGCTGTCGGTGGCAAAGGTGCCCAGGGCACGGTCAATGAAGTAAATGACACCGGCTTCGCGTGCGCCAGGTGTGTCATCAGTCGGAATAATGCGGTTGGCGGCGGCCTCGATTTCCGCGGCCTGATCCGCAGTCAGAACTTCCAGTTTGGCGGGGGGAATGGCCTCGCGCATATGAGCGGCGTGCTGCGCTGCCACCATGACGGCCGGCCAATGTAGCGAGGCCCACACGCCGCCTGCCCCTCTCAAGCCGGTGACGAGGAATTCGCGCCGATTAGATTCATGACCTGAGTTTGGGTTCATAGCCCGCCCTGTCTTAGGTACGATTCCGTCAGTTTACCCTCAGAGCAGCAGCGCCGACGAGCACTTTATTTTTAGGCCAGCCATAAGGGCGAGGATTCGGAGTTCGTCCCGCATCGCCCTCGGGTGGTTTTTAAGGGGAGGGAATGATCCTCAAATGGGGAATTATGGGATTAACCTGGAAGGACATTTTCTCACTGGGAGCAACGAGTGGCACCGCTTTCCGGTCCGTGAAGGCGATGCTTCCATCCCAGGCATTGACCTGTACACGTGAACCCAAGGGCAGCGCAGAAATCTGATCGACGTTCTTAGGGCTAAGCGCGGGAGCGCCAGTGGTGAGCGCGGCCATGCGGATCTGTTTACGGCTGCCCTCGGTCAACCCATTCCCCACGTGGGGGCCGAACAGGTGGGGAGAATGCTGGGCGGCGTCAGCGGCCGCCTGCAAAAACAAACCGGCTTGCCCCAGATTGTCTTTGTAAGGCGAGTTCTTTAGGTAATCCATTCCCTTGGCGTCAGCAGCAGCTTCATCCTTTTGATCGCGGGCGAGATCCATGCTGGCAAGCAGTTTTTCATCGGGGACATCCATGCCGTTCGCACGCGCGTATTGGGTATTCAACTTGTGCGGCAGAGTGATGTGAGCCAGTTCATGAGCCAGAATCATGGCAAGACTGGGCTCATCGGGCAGCACATCGATCAGGCCCCGGCTGAGGACAATAGTATAGGCGAGGCTGAACGACTCTAGCGTCGAAGTCAGCAGGACGCGGCACTGCAGCGGGGGTAGTTTATCGAGATGGTTGGTAATGACCAGGTTGTTGAGGACTGTATCCAGCACCTTATCGACGGGCCCGGGCGGAGCCATGAGCCCGGCTCTTTCCAACCGCTTCAGCACGTTGTGCTCCGCCGAGATGTTCACCCGCTGCTCTTCCTCAGTGGTGAGCTTGTCCTCTTCACCTTTGCGATGGTGCGTGGCGGTCCCATTAGTTTCCTCCGGGGTCTGGGTCTTCTGCGGGCGCCAAGGCGTGACACTATAGCCCCAAAGCCGCGTCTCCGCCTTGTAACGAAGCCGCGCACCGAGGTCTGATTCGTGGCTGAAAATGTAGACGGGGAGCCACACTCCGGGTCGAAGATTTTCGCGCCAGCAATCGAAGTGGACATACAAATCGCGCCGAGGAGGATTGAGCCGGGTGCCATTCAAGCGAACGACCGCATAGTTGTGATCCTCCACCCAGATGCGTCCTTCAAATGCTCTCCCCTCCGAGTGTTTGCGGGGACGGACATCGAGGGCCAGGCAATGAACGTCCCCCAGCATTTCCCGGCGCACAGGCTCGAAGTCGTAGTGATCCCGATCGAAGTTATCTTCATCCACCGCCAAGGGTTCCAGCGCGAATTCATCCAGGTGCAGATGCTCCATGAACATCTCGGGGCGGCGGCGCAGCCAGTCAAAGATTGAATCCGGAATAAAGGATGCTTCCTTCGCACCCGGTGCGAGCTTCAAGCGGCCCAAAAAGTAAGCATCTTTTCTGGGAACGTCCCCGAGTTCGGTGTCCTTCTCGTCGTACTGAACATAGGTCTCGACTCGAGGAGAGTATTCCCTTAGTTTAGCATCGTAGAGTTTCTCACGGGCGATGATGCGGTTGATAATGGCAACTACTTCGGGAGATTCCGGCTGCTTGTCCGCTTTTCCGGAATCCGAATGGTCACCGCCGAATAACGGCAGAAGCATCGGCGTCGAAAGGACAAGGACCGGAAGCAACCACGTGGTTGGTCTCCTGTGAAGCGTCCGCATATCGGTCTCTCCAAATATGGGCGTTGCTCGGCCCGCGGGACCTCGACCCCCGAGTACGAGGAAAATCCGTCGGTTTGCCGACCTTCCGGGCCTGCCGGAAAATCTACCGGCAGCCTGCAACGCCACTAGTCGAGCCCCGTCTTCCCTATAGAATTTACCACGCCTGGGACTCTTGTGGCACGGGTGGCTGTTAGGGCCCATCCTTGCGGCGGTTTGAAATTGCCTCCCAGTCGACCTTGGCCACGGGGAGAACTGAGGAAGTTCGGGGCTACTCTCGGGAACCCAAATCTTGCACAAACACTACTTCCTATCAGGACTCGTGCTAGAGTTTATGGAACCATGTTGGGTGAACGTGAACGGAAGGAGATCGCGCGTTTGTGGGAGCGAAAGGTCCGGCAGGACGCTCTCAATCTCCCTCAGGCGGAGCGCCATCGCAATTTGGAGCCGCCCAGCGCGGAATTCATTTGCGCTTTGGCCGCAGGGGTCGGCGCAAAGCGAATTCTGGAAATTGGCGGTTCGAGCGGTCTGTCGACTATCGCCCTGGCTGCCGCCGCGCGCCAAGTTTCAGGGCGGGTCATTTCATTTGAAAAAGAACCGATTCGGCAAGCCGAGGCACGGCAGACACTCAAGAGTCTCGATCTCGCCCCATTCATCGAGTTCATTTTGGCAGATGCCGGGTCAGTGCTTGATGGTGTGGGCGAATTTGATTTCGTATTCATCGATTGCGAAAAAGAGGACTACATCCGCTTCTTCGACATGCTGCGTCTTCCCGCCGGAGGCATCGTGGTTGCCGATAATATAATCTCCCACTCACTTACGAACTACGTCGCACATGTCCGCTCCCGGCCGGAGGTGGATTCCATAACGCTGCCCATCGGCAAAGGTTTGGAGGTGACGCGATTTACGCTACCGGGCCAACCTGGACGGAGCGACCTCGCATGAGCACTCCTCGCCCCAAGCTTGCCGCTGTAGTCACCACCTACTTCAAATATTCGCATGCCCAGCACATTGTGGATCGCTTCCTTTACGGTTATGGCTGGATGGGCGCGCACCATCGGCCGCCGATGGACCTGGTCTCGCTCTATGTCGACCAACTTGGGGAGGGTGATCTTAGCCGCAGCCGGGGAGAACAATTTCCGTCGATGCGGATCTATCCCACCATCGCCGAGGCGCTGACGCTGGGGGGCAGCAAGCTAGCGGTGGATGGCGTGGTCGTGGTCGGCGAGCATGGCAACTACCCGCGCAATGAGAAGGGGCAAACCGAATATCCCCGCTGGGAATTCTTCCAGCAGATCATCAAGGTATTCAGAGATAGCCAGCGGTCGGTGCCCATGTTTAATGACAAGCATTTGTCGTGGAACTGGGATTGGGCAAAGCAGATGGTCGATACCTCGCGCGAGATGGGTTTCGCTTATATGGCCGGATCGAGCCTGCCGGTAACCTGGCGGATTCCCTCGGTGGAGATGCCGCTGGGTTCGCAAATCCGCGAAGCGCTGTGCGTGGGCTACGGGGGCGTGGATAGCTATGATTTTCATGGTCTCGAGACCCTTCAGTGCATGGTGGAGCGGCGGCGCGGCGGCGAAACGGGAGTGAAGTGGCTCCAAGCCTGTCGCGGCGAAAAGTTTTGGGATGCCTTGCGGGAGGGGCGATGGTCGCGCCGCCTGATGGAAGCAGTTTTGTGCCGAAGCCATACGCTGGTTCCGACGCGGCAGAGTTTCAATGACATTCTCCCCACAGATGACGATATGCGGCGGTTGGTGAAAGATCCCATCGCCTACCATTACGAGCATAACGACGGTCTGCATTGCACCATGATTTTGATGAATGGGATGGTGAGGGACTTCAACTTCGCCGCCGATGTGGAGCATCATCGCTCGAGTTCGGTGGTCTACGCGCCTTTGTTGAAGGACTTCAACTTTGCTGCCGATATCGATGGTCGCAGCGAGCCGTTTTCGACTCAAATGTACTTGCCGATGCCCGACGGGCGCACTACTCTGGCCAGCTTCTTTAGCCCGCTCGTGAACAACATGGAGAAAATGTTTCTAACCGGTAAGCCCACCTATCCCATCGAGCGCACGCTGCTCACCACGGGGTTGGTCGCCGCCGGCATGGAGAGCTTGTATCGGCAGCAGACGCGGTTTGAGACGCCGCACCTGGCGGTGAGCTATCAGCCGACTCGCGAGTCGACATTTGAGAGGTCATGACCAATGCTGACCCGCCGGAAATTCCTGCAAACCACCGCGGCCGCCAGCGGGCTATTGCTCGGCGGTGCCGACGCCCCGCCAAAGCGCTTGGCCATCATCGCAACCGTTTACAAGTACCTCTCGCATGCGCAGCATATCGGGGATCGATTCCTCGTCGGCTATCCTTACGCCGGCGCCTGGCACCAACCTGCCATCAAGGTGGCCTCGCTTTACGTGGACCAGAAACCAGAGGGCGACCTGAGCGGCGAGCGTGCCCGGGAATTCGGATTTCAGGTTTACCCCACCATCGCCGAGGCCCTGTGCTGTGGCGGTAAAGACTTGGCTGTCGATGCGGTGCTGATCGTCGCTGAGCATGGCGACTATCCGCGCAACGAAAAAGGACAGATCCTTTATCCCCGCTTCGAGTTTTTCCAGCAGTGCGCGGACGTCTTTACCCGCAGTGGCCGTGCCGTGCCCGTCTACAATGACAAACACCTCTCCTGTAGCTTTACCCAGGCGCAGAGCATGGTGGAGACCTCGCGCCGCTTGCGCTTTCCCATGCTCGGCGGCTCGTCCCTTCCCGTCACTTTTCGATTGCCCGAGCTTGAGCTGCCCCTTGGATGCGAGATCGAAGAGGCGCTGATGGTGGGCGAAGGCGAGTCTGACGCGATGGATTTTCACGCCCTCGAAGGCCTGCAATGCATGGTGGAAAGACGCATGCACGGCGAGGCAGGTGTCAAAGCCGTGCAAATGATCGAGGGCGACGCAGTGTGGAAGGCAAGCGAGGAAGGCCGCTGGTCGCGCGATCTGCTGATCTCCGCTCTCTCTCGCAGCGATACGCCTTTGGGCACGGGCGAAACGGAGTCGCGGCCGGAAGACCTGGTGTCTTCGGGTCAATTGCCGAAGCTTGTGGCCAATCCCGCCGCGTACTTTATCGAGTATCGCGACGGCCTGAAAGCCACCATGTTAATGCTCAACGGCGCGTTGAAGGATTTCAATTTTGCCGCTCGGGTGAAAGGCGTGCCGGCAATCCAGTCAACGCAGTTCCTTTTGACCCCCGAACCGAATGTGACCTATTCTGCGTGCCTGGTACACGGGATCGAACAGATGTTTCAAACCCGCGTGGCGCCGTATCCGATCGAGCGCACTCTATTGGTAAGTGGGATTCTGGAAAGTTGTTTGACGTCAAAAGTGCACGATCACCAGCGCCTCGAAACACCGCATCTCAAGGTCGCCTACCAGCCGTCGGCACAATCCACATTTTGCCGGAGCTAAAGCTCGCCCCGTCATCCGTAGGGAAGCCTTCACATTGCTCACTTGACCTTTTTCAGCAGCAGGGCCCAATCCAGCCAGCCGGGAGGTTCGGGAAGCGTCCAGACCGGTCCCTGAACGGCGGGCAGCGGGACAATTTCCCCGGTGACGGCGCTAAACCACTTCGCCTCATAGCTCCCCGGCTCAAGCTTAAGGGTGATGCCGCGGCAGGCCTTTTGATAATCAAAGTTTTCCCCGCTCCCGCACGTCGGACGTATGGGAAGATACACGGCATAGATTTCGCCCGGTTTGGCGAGGCAATACGCGCCGTTATTGACCAGCTCGTCGTGCGGTTCCGTTTTCCACCATTCGAAGCTGGTGAAAAAATCCACCATGTGCTCGTACCCCTTCAGCATGACCATACTGTCGTCCCCGCGCCCGTTGATCCAACCGCCACCTGTATCTGGCCAGACATTGGTGCCGCGACGCGCGCTTTCTCCCGCCGTTCCGTACGCTCCAGCCATGGCGATCTGCCACGCCGTCTGGCGCAGAACCTCCGCGGACTCTCCCGGCGGGGTCGGCGCCCAGTGGGGGTAATGGTCCTCGTAGCCGTACTCCTCGTTCGTTTGGGGAATGATGCGGCCGGTCTTGATTTGAATCTGCCGCTCTTCGAGCATCAGCGCATGCTGCCCTCGCGTCCAGTTTTGGATGGAAGTGAAGCCCATCCACGCAGAGGCGCGGTCCTGGTGCTCCCGACGCACGGGGTGGCTCGAGGCAAGGTGATGGTAAGGGTCCCAACTCTCGATCAAAGTTCCAGTTTCGTGGGCCCACTTCTCGTCGCGGAAGCTGTCGAGATCGTCGCCCAGGTCGTAGGTGTAGTTGGAAAAGGCGCCCAAGCGCGCAATCGCGTAGCGAATGTATCGTCTTTCATCCTCACTCCCTGCCGCCGGCTGGGCCTTGTGCGTGGAGATTTCCAGAATGGCCGAAATGATCATGTCGCGGTCCCGGGCGAACCGCAGCATGTGCTCCCACTTTTGCCAGTAGAGTACGTTGAAATGGGTGAAGTCAATGCCGGGGTGGTCGACGCTTTCCGGCTCGCGTGCAATCCACGGGCGCAAAATCAGGGTGAAATTCTCGCCGGTCATAACGGGTTCGCCCCAGTACATGTCCGCGGCGCCCGAAAGCAGAACGCGCATCCGGTTGATCTTCAGGTTGTGCAAGCGTTCGATGCTGTAGTCGATGTTCCGGTCATCACGCCACCCTACAAGCCAGAAGGCGGTGGTCCCGTTGAAGTAGTAATGTTCCCCGGTCCCCTCCCAGATGAAATGCCATGGGTACTGGGGGTCCACGCGGATGAGGCCGCGCCGGTGGCCGTCCGTCGCGCGGAAACCGCCCGTGTGCGTTTTTTCAAAATTGCCCCGCCGGTAGACGAGGGAATAAGTGTAGTCGCCCGCGGCCGAAGGCATGAAGCGGATGCGGAAAACGCTGCCATCGGCAGAATCACAGAAGCCGCTCACGTTGAGGTGCTGGCTGCTTCCGGTCTTCCCGAACTGCCCTTCCACGACGATGTCGGTAAAGGGATTCTGCGCGTCCGGGGAAGACACGTTCAGAGTGATTTCCACGAAGTCGTAAGCCTCGATGGTTTCGGCGGACTGGGAAAAAGTGATATTTGACGGAGCCGCCTGGGCAAGGCGGCCCCCCCCTGTAAGTAGGATGAGACCCGCCATCAGGATTGACCAAAGATTGTTGTGAGAGTACCTGTTCCATAAAGACATGATTGCAACCCTCCCGACTTAATTTGTGCGCGTGGTGCGAAGCTTTGGAGTGCGGCAGCTTGCTGCCGCTTTTTCACCAGCCAGCTTGCTGGCGGCGAATCATGCGAAGTCGATAACCCCGCAGCAAGCTCGCGGGAGGCAAAGCGGCATCAAGCTGCCGCACTCCAGCTTCGCACCGAATGCCAGCATGGCGGCGTATTACTCAACTCCTTCATTGGCTGGTGCGGTCGGTCCATGCCTTCCAGGTAGCGGGGTCCGACAGCATCTTAATAAAGATCCCTCCCACTACCGATCGCGCCTGGAATCCCACTTGCGTTCCGTCGCGAGTCCAATACCAGTCGGTGAGGGGAATCCGGGTGGGCGAATCGCTCGCCCAATCGTAGATCGGCGAAATCAGCTTTTCCCAATCTGCCGGCGACTCCGCCAGGGTGGCGGTCCAAAGCTCCCAATCGAGTTTCGTATAGGTTTTGCGATTGTCGAGTGGCAAGCCGTAGCGGTTGAGGTGATTCTCGTAAAATGCGATTTCCCTGCGCGCGACGTCCGCGGGAAAAAGATTCAAGCCCAGGATTTTGTCCCACACCAGGTTGTACTTCTGGCTCCACGTTCCGGGTTTGTCAAAGGCCAACCGGTAGTGGTCTCCGTCGCTCGCCATTTCCACCCACCGCGTGGCGAATTCCTGCGCTTTGGTTCGGTAATGGCTGGCGAGATCTTTCTCTCCCTGCATTTCCAGCATCTCGGCATACGAGCCCAAGCCGAGAATGGCTTTGATGGAAAGATTCGTGTTGTGTGCCAGGTGCCCCGCAAAGTCATCGGTGCAGAGTTGGTTTTCCGGATCAAGCCCTTTCTCCGCGAGGTAATCGGCCCATTGCTGGAGAATCGGTGCGTACTTCTCCGCGAATGCCGTGCTGCCCTCGGCCTTGGCGATGGCGGCGAATAGGATCAGCATGTTGCCCGATTCCTCTACGGGCATCGTTTCGATTTTGGTTGGGTCGCGTCCATTGGCGAGCGGATACGTGCCGAGGTCGTGCGGCGCATACGGGAACGGCCACTTGCCAGCCTTGACATAGTCCATCACCGGCGCGAGCGATGCCTCGACAAGGTGCGGATTTAAGAGCAGCAGGATCGGTGCTGCCGGGTAGATGACGTCGACGGTCGAGATGCAACCGCAACTGAAGTTTTCCTTGGGAAAATAATAAGGCGTCTGGCCGTCTGGCGCGGCCACCAGTTTGTGCGCGGCCAGGCTTTGCCGGTAAGCAAGCGCCGCGAGGCGCGCATACTTCTCGCCACCCACCCGCGTGAGGTCCGCCATGAGCTGGGCGTCGAACTGCTCGCTCTCCTTCCGCAGCGAGTCGTAATCATGCTCGGCGGCGGTGAGGAGGTCGGCAGCCTGAGCGCCGGTGCGCCGCCAATACGGGCGCAGGCGCTGGTGAAAGTATTCGATCGAATAGAGGTCATCGTAAGCGAGGATGAGATGCCGGGCCGCGGGCTCCGCCCCGACCTGGCCCATATCAAAAACAAAGGCCATCAGCGGCGCGCGATTGGCGGGGCGGGGCATGGCGGAGTGGTCCTCGCCGGGCAGATCGCCATTCTCAACAAACGAGTCGTGCTCGGAGTCAGAATTGACGAGAGCGCTTGCGGCAACCGTGCTCATGGGCGCGGCGGCATAAAGGTAGCCCCAATCGATGCGACGGTCATCTCCAGATTTGGCGAGAACCGGTTGCGCCTTCGATCCCATGCGCAGCACGCTGAGATCGCCAAGTTTTTCTCGCGACCATTCCACCGCCTGGTCCTCCGTGTTCACCACGAGCTGCGCGGAGTTGGCGTAATAAACAGAAACCGCGTGCGTGCGGCCGTCTGCCGCACGGACTTCCCAGATGAGATAGGTGACCGGGCGGGAATAAACCTCCAGGTTGTGGGGCAGGAGCGGAGTGAGGAACGCGAGCGTGACGTGGACTCCCGCTCCTTCGAAGTCATAAACCGTGCGGGTGGGAAAGACGGCCAGTCCCACCTGGGATAAGGACTCCTCGTCCACAGGCCTTCCCATCAGCCGGTAAACGGCGCCGTCGATCCTGATCATACTTTCGAAAGACTGCGGCTTGCCGGTCCAGTGCCGGGTGACATCGTCGGTGAGGTGGTCCGCGAAAGACCAAATGCTGAAGTAAGGATCGGTGGTCACCAAGGGCACGGCGCGCGGCTGAAATGGCCCTTCGGCCCGGGCGGGCGCGGCCGCCGACCAAGCCAACGCCACAAGAAGTGCGAGCGCGAATTTCCCCGTCTGTTTCGGCCACGTACGCCAAAAGCATCTCCCCAAATTGCACGGCAAGAAAGGTCTCGAATAGTACTTTTGCATGGTTGTGATCCTACGAAGCACTTCAATGGTTCGCGAGTATACAAGCAGCGGAGCTTAAGGACAACTTCGCGCTACACTTCCTTCCTTGGTGATCTAAGGGCGTGGAGAGAGCCGATTGAGGAGGTTGGCGCAGCCAAGCTTGGCGATAATCCTGACCGGGGATTTTCCCATGCCCGAAGGGTCCGATTCTGCCGGCCCACTCACCAAGCAGTCATGGCCTCTTCAAAGAGCTTCGCCAAGTCCTCGGGACCGGCCGGTCGCGGCGATAGTTTGGTGACGCGATGCTGGGGCAGCGTGCCTTCCACGAGCCGGGGGATGTCGGCGGTCTCGTACCCCAGCGCCCGCAGTCCATTAGGGAGATGCAAATCCTGCATGAGCTGCACGATGTGGTCAGCCAAAATCTTGCCAGCGTCATCGCGGCGCGCGCTGCTCGCCTCGGCCCCCAAAATCTCCGCCGCCCGCAGGTGGCGTTCCGGGCATGCGGACGACACAAAGCGGTAGACGGCCGGGGCATTCAGGATCACGGAGACGCCGTGGGGCACTAAGGCGTGGTCGACCTCATAGCCCGGTGCGCGGTAACCTCGCACCAGCCCCGAGACCGGATAGGACATGCCGTGGGGCAAATGTACGCCCGCGTTGCCGAAGCCGATTCCCGCGAAGGCCGCGGCGAGCATCATGGAAGCGCGTGCCTCGTTGTCAGTGGGGTCCTGCACCGCGCGTTTGAGGTAGAGGGACAGGAGGCGCAGCGACTCCAAGCTCCAAACATCGCTGATCGGGTTCGACCCCTGATAGGCGGGCCGCAGGATGGGGCGCTCAGGTCGCGGGCGCTGGTGGAAGGGAAGCGCGGTGTAAGACTCGATTGCGTGGCTCAACACATCCAGCCCTGCTGAGGCTGCTACCGCAGGGGGCTGAGTCCGCGTATTCTCCGGATCGATCAGGCCTAGCGTTGGCTTGAGCCGGCGGTGGGCGATGCCGGTCTTGGCGTGCATCTTGACCAGGTCAAAGATCGCCACCCCGGTAGTTTCACTGCCCGTGCCGGCCGTGGTGGGAATCGCAATCAAGGGCTTGAGCGGACCTGGGACGGGCAAGCCCTTCCCGATCGGCGGATTGACGTAATCGAGCAAATCGGCCGGGTAACAACTGTAGAGGTTCGCGGCCTTCGCCGTGTCCATCGTTGACCCGCCACCTACGGCGACGAAGGCGTCGAAATCCTCAGCTTGCGCGGCAGCGGTTGCCTCGCGGAGGGATTCATCGGTGGGCTCAATGTGCACGCGGTCGAAGACCGAAAACCGGATTTTGTGCTCCTGGAGCGACTCTTGCACCGTGGCCAGAGGTGGCAGGGTCCGCAGGTTCGGGTCCGCAAAGACCAGAACGTGACTTTTTCCCAGGTCGGCCAATTCCGCGCCCACCTCGCGCGTAACTCCAAAACCGAGCCGGATGGCGGCGGTGGCTATCTCGAAGGCGTATTCGAGTGGCATGGTGCCTCTTTGCTTGGCCCGGCTTTTCTATTCAGCCAACCAAGCCGGGAATTATCTATAGCGTACTTCGTCTTGATTTCCAGCTCGTTGGTAGAAGCAATCCGAAATTGCGATGATGATCCGCCAACCCGACCTATAACATACACGTGACCCTTACTCAGTGCAATCGTGGGGGCGTTGACCAGCGGCAGCCAGCATCGGGCAGGCCTCTGCAATTAAGGGGAGAATGAGTAAATATTACACTAGCCTAAGGTCGCCATCGTGCGGGAAGTAAGAGGGGAGAATTGCGGCCGGGTGAAATTACGCACCTGGGCTAGGTGTCGGGTGTCATGGGGCGGGTAGCAGAACACCAGGCGGTAGGCACCAAGAAGTAGGCCGCAGGCGCCGTTGGCGAGTCCCGGGGCGCTAGGTGCTTTCCTCCGCGCTGGATGAGGTCATGATCCACTTTTAGTGTTCAAACGTGCATTCGGCGAGCCGGAAGTCGATGAAGGCTGACGTGAGGCGACGCTCTTTATGAAACGAAAGTTGGTTAGATGACAATAGGGGAAAACCGGCGGGAGAAGTGAAACTTCAAGCTATTGAAAGCGTGGAACTTATTATGACCCAGGTCCTGAGTAGGTAGGGAGCTGACATAAGAAGATGTCAAGAATGAAGGATGATCCGACTATGTGTATGAAAACACGCGCGAGGATGGGAAACATGTCTGTCGGTCTTCGCGCATTTTTGGACGAAAACGCACCGGTTTCGTGGTAATTCTATTAGATTAAACTCCCTCACTACTTTTGGCGCGCTTCCTTGACCGGTTTGTGATGACTGTGTTAGCTTGATTTTCTTGCATGGGATTTACGTCCAAAGTGGAGGAATCGGCTTGATCGCTTCGGCGAGAGAGGCGCTGAAACGCACTGCTCTGAATGGCACCCATCGGGCGAGTGGCGCCAAGATGGTGGATTACTGCGGCTGGGACATGCCGGTGGAATATTCCGGCATCACCCGCGAGCACCTGGCGGTGCGCACGGCGGCAGGACTCTTTGACGTGAGCCACATGGGGGAGATTGATGTTCGCGGACCCCAGGCTTTGGCGCTGCTCCAATATGTGACCTCCAACGACGTATCCCGCTTGCAGGACAATCAGGCTCAATACACCGCGCTGATGCTGCCGAACGGAAGCGCCATCGACGATTGCCTGGTGCACCGATTCGCACTGGATCACTTTTTTCTGTGCGTGAATGCCGCCAACACGGATAAGGACTACGCGTGGATCGTCGAGTGCAATTCGTTTGGCGCGGAGGTGCGCAACGTTTCGGCGGAATATTCACAGATTGCGCTGCAAGGGCCTCGCGCGCTCGCAATCATGACGAAAGTGACGGATGCTGATCCGGGGGATTTGAAATACTTTTGGTTTCGCCACGCCCGATGCGCTGGAGTCGAAGGAATCCTGGCGCGAACCGGTTACACGGGTGAGGACGGATTCGAGTACTATTTTCCTCCGGCCTCTTCCGAGCATGTGTGGAGCACCTTATTGAACGTAGGCCAGGCCGAAGGGCTGATTCCGGCGGGGCTCGGCGCAAGGAACACCCTGCGCCTCGAAGCAGGATACGCACTTTACGGGCACGAACTGGATGAAGAAACCACGCTTCTCGAAGCTAACCTGGGCTGGATTACAAAACTCGAGAAGGGGGACTTCCTGGGCCGGGACGTCCTCGCGCGACAGAGCGCCGAGGGAATGGCGAAGAGGCTTATCGGATTTGAAATGATCGATCGTGCTCCAGCTCGCGATGGCTTTCCGGTTTGGGTCAACGGCACGAAAGCCGGGAAAGTCACAAGTGGCTCCCCTGCTCCGTATCTCAAGAAGAATATCGGGATGGCTTACGTGCCGCCTGAGTTGGCGATCGTGGGCAGGGAAATGGAAATTGAAATCCGCGGACGATTGGCGCCCGCGCGAATCGTCGCCTTGCCTTTCTATAAACGTCCGAAGTTGTAGCGGCGAGTTTACCTCGCCATAATGGTGTGGCGGCGAATTCACCCGTCGGCCGACGGACCAAATGGCGGCATAAAGCCGCCTCTACGTTGCCTGAAGTAGGTAGTGAAAACCTGGCGGAAGTTTCCGCAGGAACGACGCCCAGCCCGGTGTGCTGATTGCGGCCGGGCAGCCGAGGGCGAATACACAAGGGAGAGGAAAATGTACCCTCCAGAACTCCTTTACACGAAAGAACACGAGTGGATCCGGGTGGACGAGTCCGTGGGAACCATCGGCATCACCGATTACGCACAAAAGGAATTGGGTGATGTGGTTTTCGTAGAACTCCCCAAGCCGGGCGATCACGTGACGGCAGCGGAGTCTTTCGGCACGGTCGAGTCCGTCAAAGCCGTCTCCGAGATTTATTCGCCGGTGAGCGGCGAGGTGACGGCCGTCAACAAGAAGCTCCAAAACAACCCCGAGATGGTAAACACCGATCCACACGGCGAGGCGTGGCTGATTCGCGTGGAGCTTGCCGATCGCAGGGAGATTGACAAGCTGATGACGGCGGATGAATACGAGGCCTACATCCAGCAGGAAAAGGCCGATTGATGCGCTATTTGCCGAACTCTGCCGCCGACCGGCAGGCCATGCTCAAGGCCTCCGGCCACGCGCATATCGATGAACTCTTCGCACAGATCCCGGCGGACCTGAGGCTCAAAGGAGAATTGAACCTTCCCGGTCCGCTCTCCGAAGCTGAAATCCTGGAGTTCTTTCAGCAAGCTGCGGCTGAGAGCAGCCGCGAGTACGTCTCCCTGCTGGGCGCCGGCGCCTATTCGCACTATCGCCCGGTGGTGGTTGATGCACTTCTCTCGCGTGGCGAGTTCTTTACCGCCTACACCCCTTACCAGGCGGAAATCGCCCAGGGAACTTTGCAAGCCATGTTCGAATTTCAAACCCTGATGACGCAGCTCACGGGGCAGGAGGTCTCTAACGCTTCACTGTACGACGGCTCGACTGCCACCACCGAAGCCGCGCTGATGGCCTTGCGCGTTACCCGGCGCCGTCGAGTGCTGCTGGCGCGCACGCTGCATCCGGAATATCGACAGATACTCCGGACTTACGTGCGCCATCAGGATGTTGAATTGGTGGAAGTTCCTTACACAGCCTCCGGGCAAATTGACACGGCCAAACTTGAATCCACGCTGGATGCACAGACCGCCGCCGTGGTGATTCAATCACCGAACTTTTTCGGCGTTTTGGAGCAGGTGCCGGAGATTGCGTCTATCGCTCACCGGCAGGGCGCGC
Organism: Terriglobia bacterium; assembly: GCA_050010335.1. Taxonomy (GTDB): domain Bacteria; phylum Acidobacteriota; class Terriglobia; order UBA7540; family UBA7540; genus Bog-366. Next base: position 6,628 of record JBEKLF010000040.1, on the reverse strand, counting down.
TCGCGATCGTCACGGTCACCGAGCCGCTCTCCCTGGCGGTCGTTAAACCTCCCAGCGAGGCCGATATTGTGTGCGGCGAGGCGCAATCGTTCGGAGTCCCAGTGGGATTCGGCGGTCCCTACGTGGGCTTCCTCACCACTCGGGAAAAGTTCCTTCGGCAGATGCCGGGCCGCCTGGTGGGCCAGACCGTTGACACCGAGGGCCGTCGGGGCTTCGTTTTGACTCTCGCCACGCGCGAGCAACACATTCGGCGCGAAAAAGCTACTTCCAATATCTGCACGAATCAATCGCTATGCGCACTCGCCGCAACCATCTACCTCTGCCTGCTGGGCAAAACGGGGCTGCGGCTGCTCGCCGAGCAGAATCTGGCCAAGGCTCATTACGCCGCCGGGCAGCTGCGGGAACTCCCCGGCGTCTCGACCGCCTTCGCCAGCCCGTGCTTCAACGAGTTCGTCGTGAAGGTCCCCGGTGACGCTGAGTGCCTGCTCGAAAACTTGCGGCGCGAAAAGATTATTGGCGGCCTGCATTTGGGAGAATTCTACCCTGAGCTCGAGAACAATCTTTTGCTGTGCTTCACCGAATTGGTGAGCCGGGCTGCCATCGACCGTATGGTGGAAGTGTGCCGCCAGTTTTCCACGAGCCCACGGCTGGTGGGTGCAAAAGCACTGGAGTAAGCGGGACCTCGAGGTCCTTTAACAAGAACCCATGCCCATGGAAAATCGAATTCGCGAAGCCCGGCCGCACGTGACCCGCAACGAGGGACTGATCTTCGAGCGGAGCTCAACGGGCAAGGCCGGCGCCGAGCTTTCTCCCTTGGACGTCCCCGCCGTCTCGCCTGCCGAACTGCTCGGTGCGGACCGCGTGCGCGCGGAGGTCGAGGGCTTTCCGGAAGTTTCGGAATTGGAAGTAATCCGCCACTTTACGCGGCTCTCCACTTGGAATTACAGCGTCGACGTCGGACTCTATCCCCTCGGTTCCTGCACGATGAAATACAACGCGCGCATCAATGAGGTGGTCGCGCGGCTGGAGGGCCTCGGGACGGAGCATCCTTACACGCCGCAGTCACTGGCCCAGGGTTGCTTGCGGATTCTGTACGAAACCGCTCGCTGCCTCCAGGAAATTACCGGCATGGATGGCGTATCACTTCAGCCCTCCGCGGGCGCGCAGGGAGAGTTGACCGGCATCCTGATGATTCACGCTTTCCTGGCTGAGCGCGGGGAACCGCGCAAGTACATCCTGATTCCTGATTCCGCGCATGGCACAAATCCAGCCAGCGTGGCCATCTCCGGCTACGAGGTGCGCAACATCAAGTCCAATGAGCAGGGTTGCGTCGACCTTGCCGACCTTGAGCGCGCCATGGATGCCGATGTGGCGGGATTGATGTTGACCAATCCGAATACGCTGGGAATTTTCGAAACGGACATTGGGAGGATCGCGAATATCGTCCACGCCCGAGGCGGCCTTGTTTATATGGACGGCGCCAACATGAATGCTCTTGTGGGAGTGGCGCGGCCCGGCGATTTCGGCGTCGACATCATGCACCTGAACCTGCACAAGACCTTTTCCACTCCCCACGGAGGCGGCGGTCCGGGTTCGGGGCCAGTGGCGGTGAAGGTAATTCTGGAGCCGTATCTTCCTTCCCCGGCGGTGGAGAAATCACAGGAAGGGATATTCTCCCTGAATTATGAGCGGCCCCAGAGCATCGGGCGCGTGCGTGCCTTTCTGGGAAATTTCGGCATGGCGGTTCGCGCCCTCGCATACATGTTGGCGAACGGACCCGCAGGACTGCGGCAGACCACCGAGGACGCGGTATTAAACGCTAACTACGTGCGCAGCCAGTTGCGCGAGACCTATGACCTCCCCTACGACCGGCCCTGCATGCACGAATGCGTCTTTTCCGACCGGCGCCAGGCGGCGAAGGGCGTCCACACCATGGACATCGCCAAGCGCCTGATCGACTACGGGTTCCACCCTTACACCACGGCGTTTCCCCTGATCGTGCCCGGCGCGCTGATGATCGAGCCCACCGAAAGCGCCAGCAAAGAGGAGTTGGACGCTTTCATCGACGCCCTTCAGGCGATCGCGGACGAAGTGGAGCAAGATCCGCAATTCGTTCTGAAGGCGCCCTACACCGCGCGCGTCACCCGCCTCGACGAAGTCGGCGCGGCCCGCAAGCCCGTCCTGCGCTGGAAGCCAGCGCCGGCAGTCCCGGAACCGTGAAGTTAGAAGTTGCCTACCGCGGCGTGGCAGAGTCCCAACCAAACGTGTAAGGGCCAGCGGCGCCGGCCCTACGATGACGGTTGAGCCCCAAAGGGGCACTGCAATCTAGCTTAGTGAAATTGCCTTGTGTTAGGCACAGAAACAACTAAATGTTTGCGCCCTGAAGGAGCGCGCTATCCAGGACCGTGCCGCAATTGCATTGTTTGCGGACATTCCGTGCATGCGCGCTAGCAGTGCCAGCACGGGTCTGTGCGGGGGGCAGCGGGTAGCCGCTGCCCCTACCGCGACCGCTACCTCTCGGGGCGGTGAGACCGAGTCCGAAGTCCGAAGGCGGAAGGACAGACTTCAGGTGCCAGCTTTCGACTTTTAACTCTTCGCCAGGGGTGCTATGGGTCCCGGCGTTACCACGGATCGCATACCGGCCCGGATCACCTTCTGCGCCCGCACTCCGTCCCCCTGCGATACTGGAAACGGCTGGTTAGACTGGCAACACTCAACGAACGCTGCCAATTCTGCTTGGTACGCCAAGCCGAAGCGTTCTATGAATTCGGGCACGGGTCGGCCGTAATCGCGCATGGAAAAACTCTTCTGCGCGAGAGGTTCTGTCGTGCCGCGTCTTCCGTAGGCCGTCACGATGACCTCGAGCGGCTTCTGATGAAAATGATTTACCTGGATTTCTCCCTCCTCGCCGTAGATCACGGTTTCGGTCCGGTAGCCCGAGACGTGATTGCGCCCGACCTGTACTTCGGCCACCAGCTCTTCTTCGAACCAGAGGTAGAGCAGGGCGTCGTCGAAATCCTCCTCGCACGTAGTCAGGCGATGGCTGTAAATGCGCGAGCCGACCATCACCGCTGCACGGGGCATCTTCCCCGTCAGCCACAGGACCTCATCCACGTTGTGGACGGACATATCCGCAAGGATGCCCCCACTCTTGAAACCGTCGGGCGCGGGGCGAGAGTCTTCCATGGCCGAATAAACTTTGAAGATCCGCCCGATGGCGCCGCGGCTCACTAGTTCCCGCGCGTACTGGAGAGGCGGGTCGAACCGTCGTTGGAAAGCCAGCATCAAAGCATGGGGATGAGCGCCGTCAAGTTCGGCGGCGAACTCGAGGTCTGTTTCGTAAACCTCCGTCATGGGCTTTTCCAGCAGGACGCGTTGCCCCCGCGCGATCAGCGCCGTGGCGTGCTCCCGATGGCAGGGTGTGGGGGTCGCAATCACCGTCGCGTCCGTGACCTGTGCGTCGGCAAGGTCTTTGACGGAGCGAAAAACTGGAACGTCGCAGCCCGTCTCGGCGGCGAATCGCGCGGCCTTCTTCGCATCGCCGGTACAAAGCGCCGCGAGGGTGCAATTACCAGTTTCCCGGGCCAACTCATGAACGTGAAGGGCGTGGATAATCCCCATGCGCCCCAGGCCGGCAACAGCAATTCGGATGGGTTGGTGCATTAGTTTGACTCCGCCTACTCTCTGAACAAAGTGCTTCCCGAAGCGGGCGTGCTTCACTCAACTCATTAGTTCCCACAGCCTACATTGGCGGCCCAGCGAAAGGATCGGGCGGCGGCTTCAATTCGTATTCCTTCGGCGGCTCCGCGCCCATCAGATAGCGAACGAAATAGTCCCACCGCCGTCGTATCATGTACGGCTCATTCCCGAATCCATGGTGCCGGTTCGGCAGCAGAAGCAGGTCAAAATCCTTGTTGGCCTTGATGAGCTCATTCACCACCAGCAGCGTGTTATACGGCGGCACGTTGTCGTCCATCGTGCCATGCGCCAGCAGCAGATGGCCCTTCAGGTTCTTGGCAATATTCTGGTTGGCTTGGTCGTCGTAATTCGTGCCCCCGTTCGCGGTGTGAGTCAGCAGCCCTTGATAGCGCTCGCCCCAGTCGTCCTCGTATTCGCGGTTGTCGTGGTTGCCCGCCTCGGAAATCCCGACTTTGAAAAAGTCCGGGTAGCGGAACATCGCGTCCGCCGTGGCGTAGCCTCCGCCGGAATGTCCGTAGACGCCGACGCGGTCAATGTCGATCCAGGGATAGCGCTCGGCCAGTTGTTTCATCCCCGTCACCTGGTCGGGCAGCGTGTTGTCTCCCAGGTTGCCATAGTACGCGTCATGGAACTTCTTGGAGCGGAGGGGATTCCCCATGCCCTCGATTTGCACCACGATGAATCCCAGTTCGGCGAGGGCCTGCGTGTCGCCGCGGGCAGGGATGAAAGACCAACTCCCGACGCTGCCTCCCTGCGGACCGGGATAGATACTATTGATGATGGGATACTTCTTCTGCGGGTCGAGGTGGCTGGGCTGAAACATCAGACCGTAGAGATCGGTCGAGCCGTCGCGCGCCTTCACCGTGATCGGCTGTGGCTGCTTCCACCCTGCCGCCAGCAGTTTGGAGACGTCCGCCTTTTCGAGGGTCTCGATCAGCTTGCCGCCGGAATCGCGCAGCACGGTCACGGGCGGAACGTCGGGCTTCGAATAGCTATCCACAAAGTAGTGGCCGGAGGGCGAGAACGTGACCTGGTGATTCGCGTCCTCCGGCGTCAGCAGCTTGAGTCCCTGCCCATCCAAACCGATGCGATAAAGATGAGTGAAGTAGGGGTTGCGTCCGGGTTCCTTCCCATTAGCCAGGAAGTAGAGCGTGCGCGATTTCTGGTCCACGCGCAACAACTGAGTCACCACCCAATCGCCGGAGGTGATCCGGCTCTTTAGCCTCCCCGTGGCCAGGTCGTAGAGATAGAGGTGGCCCCAATTGTCGCGCTCGGAATACCAGATGTACTCGTTCGAGTCGCTGAGAAGGCGCCAGTTCGCGTCGCCCTGGCCGGATTCGTATTGCGTCGCGACGCGTTCCTCCATCACATCGCGCACCGCGCCGCTCGCGGCGTCGGCCATGCGCAGCGTCTCTTGTTTATGGTCGCGCGAGGTGGAAACGAAGGCCAGCCGGGATGAATCCGGACTCCACTCGACGTCGGTCCAATCGCCCACGTCCGACGCTTCGCTGCTGCGGCAGGCCACGTCGTCGCAAAGGCTGGACCGGTGCGGGTCGGGCGGCATTTGCAGGCGGATGATCTTCGCCGTTTCCACGTCGAGGATTACGCGCTGGATCATCGCCACCGCATCGTCTCCCGGCAGCGGGTACTTCCACGTTTCGAGCGTCGGATGCCCTGCTTTGGTCTCTACCAGGTACATGTCGCCCACGCTGCGCTCGTCCTGCTAGTAGGTGGCGATTTTCTTCGAGTCCGGCGACCACAACAGGATCGGCCGGTCGCTCTTCTCCCACCCTGCGTTGTCGAGCGCGTAGGAGAAGTCCTTGACGCCGTCGGTGGTGAGCTGGATTTCTTTCCCGTTGGCCACATCGCGCACCCACAGGTTGTATTCGCGTATGAAGGCCGCCATCTTCTTGTCCGGTGAAGGCACCTCGTTGCCCGCGCCGCCGCGCCTTCCCGTCGTCCCTCCCGCCCCGCCCTCTTCCGCGCACTGAGCGCCTTGACGGTCGCACTTGAACCGGCGCCGGCCGACGCGGAAGGAAACGGATTGTCCGTCCGGCGAGAGTTCGATTTCCCGGAACGGCAGTTTGTTGGCCTCGTATGTCTTCCCCGATGTTGCCGAAAGCGCAGCGGCCAGCTTGGCGTGGTCGAAAGCCGGCTCCTTCGTGAGCTTCACCGGGTCGAAAATCACGAAGCGCGCGCCCGTGGCGTCGGTATCGCGGTACCAAAGGCGCTCGTCGCTCGTCCACTTGGGTCGCACCGCGTGAAACACGAGCGTGTTGGTGTTGTACCCCATGAATTTCTCGGCGCGTGCATAATCAGCGGCAGTCAGCGCGCGGGGTGAAGCAGCGTCCTGCGGCTGGGCAGTCAAATTCGCCGTCAGGATTAGCGGGGTCAGAAGCAAGAGCGGAAGAAGCCGGTTCTTGATAACCTGCAAGCGCATAAGTTTCCTTGGTGAGGAGGCCTGGATTTCAGTTTTCGATAGACCGATAACATACACCGGACCGCGTCTGATTGCCAATCGCCGCGCGCCGTCTCGAGAGCCGCCCCTAAGTTCCCCGGGGGGGGGAACAACATCATTAGCCGTGGGTGAAACCCACGGACTGGAGTTTCTACATTTTCTACGGGGCAAACCAAGCTGGGGCATTACCGGTTTCTCCTGCGGCGGACCGAGGAGGCGACTTACCCTGTCCTCTAGCGCGTTCTTTTCGTCTGGCCGACCCTCCGTGCAGGGCGGGTCGAACTTGGGCTCGGAATTACCCGCGCCGCCCCTTCCCTCGGAGTTCAACTTTGCGAGGCTTGCACTCTAGCCCGCATTTCTCATTAAAAAATTGAAAAAGGCTGTCTCTTCTGGCATAAGCATTTTGTTGAGAAAAACTTGCGCCAGAGAATGGAGACAGCCTTATGACCACAGAGTGTAACGGAAAAGTTT